>JANFXS010000002.1:300000-521848 GCA_024460105.1 Anaerotignum faecicola | reverse complement strand
AGTCGGTGACCTGACCTGCAAAGGGAGGAGCCGCCGAAGGTGAAGCCAGTGACTGGGGTGAAGTCGTAACAAGGTAGCCGTATCGGAAGGTGCGGCTGGATCACCTCCTTTCTATGGAGACATGGTTTAGAATACGCTGTTTATTTTTCAGAGTTTGACATAAGTGCAGACTATAATTTTGGATGGGTTCCCGAGTGGCCAAAGGGGCCGGACTGTAAATCCGCTGCATATTTGCTTCGAAGGTTCGAATCCTTCCCCATCCATTTGTTTAAAAGAACAGTACATTTTGTATTGTTCTTTTTTTATTGCTAATGAAATATGTGTTTTTATAAAATGAAAATAATACGCAATCATGGTGTGTTATTTTTGATATATCTGTATTATTTTATTTAAACGTATGGTTTGGATTATTACTTTAATATAATAATATTCATAGTTGTATAGCTTAGGCAAGAACATAAGGAAATACAGTATGCGTACATTGTTAGTAAATTATATATGATTTTTTCGGACGGAAGAATGTTTTTTATAAACGGAGATCAATTTATATTCAAAATATAAAAGGGAAAGTGCGGGCGTAGTACGCCGTATATTATTATGGAAAATCCATGCGTTTGTAAAATATGCTGTTTTTGTAAAAACAATTCGTTAGCTTCAGTTTACAAGAGCACACGCGGTTTTAACGGACGTTAGCGGCGCAATAGCTGTGTTAAAGCCGCTTGCCCTAGGAACCACTGCGCCTGCTCGTTTTGCCTTGATCTTGCGCCGCTAACATCTGCTAAAACTCTCTACCTCACAAGGAAAAAAATTTTTGCAGTTCAAGGCGCATATGCGCCGGCATAGCGGCTCCTATGACAAGCGTATGCAAAACAGAAATGCGGAAAATTTTTCCTTGTGTGGCGTGTGTGCCCTTGTAAACTGAAGCTAAGTATAAGATAAGATCATATGACTGCTTGTTTTGAAAGTTCAAAGAGGCTTATATTCAAAGGCATATAAAGAACTGAATTTTTAACAAAGATGTGTCGGCTGTGGCGCATGCCAATTTTCGTATTATTAATTTGAATAATCATGATTTAAGGGGAAATAAAAGGCGTTTGGGATGAGGAGGATTTATAAACATGAACCTATACCCCTATGAAAGTTTGTAAATCCGACATTGCTTTTACTGTTTCGTTAATTATTGAATACTGTTCGTATAAAAATTGTGCCTTAAAAATCAGCGGTTATAAATTCTTAACTTGATTAGGCGGGAAGACTATGTTATATTGACTTTAAAACTAAAATTTGTAAAATTGTTTGATAAATTAAACTTTGCCGTAAGTATGCGGAAACGATTTATAAAACTTCCGCCGCTTTTTAAACGGCATTACGAGGAGGCGCGGCGTATGGATGGAAAAGAGTTGTCATATATGATGGCTGTTCCGAAAAATGTTGATGATATTATGGATGCTGACGGTATATTTGAGCGGCTTGAAAATATTTCGGATGCGGAACTTATTTCAAGGAACGTTAAGCAAAATAAAGCTGAAATAGATGTGGTATATAAGGGCGTTAAATATACTGTGCAATTTTATGTAGTAGCGTTTAACATGCCTCAAATGTACAGGATACAGCATCTGTTTCCGGATTTGGACGCCGAAGCGGTCGAAAATACGGAAGTAGGCCTTGGATTTATTATGGAGTTTTCTGACAACTATCTTGATTCTTACCATTTGCAGCTTAAAATTATAGACGCCGCTGTGCCGGAAAAACTTGCGGTGTTTGACGACAGTTCGGAGAAAGTGCTGTCAGGCAAATGGGCGGCTATGGCGGCAAAATCCGTTGTTCCTCCCGCGCCTAGATATATTTATACAGTGCAGGCCGTGTTGGGGGAAAATGACAGCGTATGGCTTCACACGCACGGATTGAACAGGTGCGGAATAACGGAGCTTGAAATACTTGACTCTTCAAAAGATACATATAATATACATTATAATGTCATAGAAACAATGGCAAACAGGATGTTGGAGCTTGACGAGCCATTGGAAGAGATGGAGCCTATGTTTCTTGCAAGGCTCTCAAGAGACAATATTTTTGTTACGACGATTGTTCCGTGGGAAAAAGCTGTGGAGATGTATAAAGACGATATAATAGGCGGGAAAAAAGACAGGACGGAAGGGCACAGTGAAAATACGCATGTTATATTTGTATACAACTCCGAAGAGGACTTTAAAAGCGGCAATATACGACCTGTAACGGACTATACAAGAGAACTTGACGAGAACCTGATATATATGGTTACAAACGCCGAAACGGCAAGAATGGCGGCTTTAGCGCGGGAGCGTATCGAATATTTGTATAAAGCCGTTTTGAACGATGAAAACAAAGCACTTGTGAAAATAGCTTTAGACGTTGACGACGAATACAGGGATGAAAATAATTCAAAGGAACACATTTGGTTCCTGCTTAAAAGTTTTGAAAACGGCATGCTTACATGCGAATTGACCCAGGAGCCGTATTATGTAAGCGGTATGCATGAAGGAAGTACCGGAACATATGGCGTCAATGACGTAACTGACTGGATTATATATGCTCCCGAATATCGTATAACTCCCGACGATGTTTATCTTATGGAGCTTGAATGTGGGCGGGACGATTGATTTTAGCATGGGAAAAGTTTTTAACTGTACGCTTTATTCGTACAATGGGAATGAAAACGTTAGTTTTTGGCTATTCCTTCTTTTAATTATATAAAAAATGCAGGCGCTTTCTATATAGGAACTTGCGCCTGCATTTTTTATGCTTCAATGTTTATCTTAAAATTCACGCCGGTTGGGAAGGTTAAAACCTTCGGTTTTTTAAACTGAAAACGGGTTGGTTTTTCCGGCGTTTAATGAATTGTATTTTTCAAAAAATTTACTGAATAAAACAAAAAAGCAGCCTGGTATTCTTTTTGGCCAGGATGCTGCCGTGTTACAAATATTTAATTATTTGCTCAGCAGTAAATCAGTCGATAAGATATAAACATTCTTCAATTAATTCAGGTGTTATAATAACGTTCATAATTAACATCTCCTTTCCAAATTACAGTATATGATTTAAAAAATGAAAAATTACTGTTGACAGAAATTTTTCTGCCGGGCGTATAACGGAATAAATGACAAGGGGCTTTTTATTGCCCGGCGGTCAGGCAAGTTTGGTTTGAGTATCGATACTAACTTATCTGACATAATTAATATACCATAAATACATTAAGTTTACATAAATAATAAGTGAATTTTTTGTAAATTTTATTTTACTTTTCTATTGCGAAAATCACATAGTGAAAATAAAATTTATAAGGAATTTTATTTATGTTTGTGATATAATGAATATATCCTTAATTTTAGAAAGGAGTTTTATTTATGGATAAAATTATTATTACTATAGGAAGGCAGTACGGAAGCGGCGGAAAAGAGATTGGAGAAAAGATTGCAAAAGAACTGGGGATCCCTTTTTATGATAAAGAACTTTTAACGGCCGCCGCCAAAAAAAGCGGCATATGCGAGGAAATGTTTGAAAGCCATGATGAGAAACCGACAAGCAGTTTTCTGTATTCGCTTGTTGTGGGAAGCTATGCAAGCGGACAGACTCCTATGAACCATAAACTTTTTTTGGCTCAGTTTGACGCAATTAAAGAAATTGCCTCGCAGGGAAGCTGCGTGATACTCGGAAGATGTGCGGATTACGCTTTGGAGGACGATCCGGACGTTATTAACGTGTTTATACATGCGGATAAGGAAACCCGCATAAAAAGGGCTGTTAAATATTATAATGTTGAGGAGGGCAAGGCCGAAGACGTTATTAATAAAACGGATAAGCAAAGGGCAAGCTATTATAATTTTTATTCCGGCAAAAAATGGGGAAATACAGGCAGTTATGACCTTTCCGTAAACAGCGGATTTATAGGGATTGACAACACCGTTAAAACAATAATCGATTTTGTAGAAAAAAGGAAAGAATTTAAAAAATCTATGAAATAAGTTAATCTGAAATAATAGTACATAAAAAGGCGATTGCGGAACAGACCGTAAACGCCTTTTAATTTTATTTACGGTTTTTGTGCGGGAAGGCGCCCAAAGTTTATTACGGGCTATTCGATTATAAGATTATAATACTCTTTTCCGCTGTCTGTAAACGGCTTCGCATATACTCTTTTTCCAATAACGGACTGAAGTTTTTGAATATTTTCCAATTCGCCGCTTCCTAACTCCATATAACAGAAGGAGCTGCTTATGCCGTTTAATTCATCGTAAAAATCCGTTGCAAACAGACAAAATTCATCCAACAAAGCTTCAAACGGAATTTGCGCAATATTTTGGGGAGAGCCTTCGCTTTCACCGTACAGCTCGGGCTCATGTTCAAATACAAGTGATGAAACATAAATAATTTCTTCTTTATTATTAAGGTCGGAAGGGTTTTTTGTTGCATAAATACCGTCTTTAACTTTTTGATAACGGGAAGAATTATACTTATTCGGCGTAAAGTTTTTAAAATTTTTCATAATTAAATACCGTCCTGCAAGCACAGATAAATTTTATATCTCTTCAGTTTCCTGCCAGCCCTTGCATACGTCGATCCATTCTTTGGCCTTTGATAGGGCGAAAAGTTCGGCGCATGTAAGCTCTATAGCGGAATTGCTGCTTCCGCATGCGGGAAAAACGGTTGAAAACCTTTTTAAGGATATGTCTGTATATGTTGCCACATTTTCAGGCACGCCGAAAGGGCATACGCCTCCTATAGCGTGGGTTGTAAATTCCAATACTTCTTCGGGGGTAAGCATTTTGGCTTTTACGCCGAAAAATTCTTTATATTTTTTATTGTCGATTTTTGCGTCGCCTGCGGCACAGATTAAAATGCAGCGGTTATCTATTTTAAATGAAAGCGTTTTTGTAATGCGCGCCGGAATAACATTGGCGGCTTTTGCCGCAAGTTCGACGGTTGCGCTGGAAACCGGGAATTCTATAATATCGCTGTCACGGCCGAATTCGGCAAGGTATTTTCTCGCATTTTCTAAAGACATTTTTACCACTCCTAATTTAATGTTACATTTAAAACGGCATATAAATAAAAAAGTTTCGGGATTTTGAAAACAATATTCCTGTTTTTATGTCTATAAAAAAACCATATCAAAAATATACTGTTTTTTCAATAGTAATTTTGATATGGAATAATATTTTATTTAAATTTCAAGTTTCATATCGCCAAACTTTACCCATGCTTTTTTTCGCATAAGTTCGCTTATTGCAAGAGTAAGAACAGCAGGAAGTATGAAATGGAGGGAAATTATTTCAAAAAACAAAAGGGCGTGCGGCGTAGTGCCGCTCATTGTCTGCCAAGTCATTATCTGCCCTACAAGGCCGCTTGTTCCCATACCGCCTCCGGCAGGATTATTTTCCATTTTAAAAACGCATGTGCCGAGCGGGCCAAGTATTGCGCTTGCGAGAGTGGGGGCGATCCAAATGCGGGGATTTTTTACTATGTTCGGCACTTGGAGCATACTTGTTCCTATACCCTGTGCAAAGAGGCCGTCCCATCTGTTTTCTTTGAAGCTTGCAACCGCAAACCCAACCATCTGGGTTGAACAGCCTATTGTAGCCGCCCCGGCCGGAAGGCCGGATAAGCCGAGTATTATAGAAAGCGCGGCCGAACTTATAGGAAGGGTAAGCGCGCATCCCATAACAACCGATATTATTACACCCATTAAAAACGGCTGAAGTTCTGTTGCAACGTTTATTGCGCTTCCCAGCCAAGCCATGCCGTCTGAAAGCGGAGGGCCTACAAACACCCCTGTTATACTCCCGGCAATTATTACGGCCATAGGCGTTAATATTATGTCTATTTTGGTTTTGCCTGATATGACAAGCCCTGCTTCAACGCCGACTACTACTGATATAAACGCGCCTAAAGGGTCTCCTGCCCCTGAAAGGACTATGGCTCCGGTTTCGCTTAAAAGGGAGCCGTTAACAAATGCGGCGGCATTTGCTCCCATAAGCCCCGTAACTGCCGATGAAAGTATTATTAGACGCGGCGCCCCCATCGCATGGGCTGTGCCTATGCCTATTGCCATACCTGTACACACAGAGGCTATAGTTCCTATGTTTACAATAAAAGCTCCCGCATCCCCGCCTATTATTCCGCCTATCTGCTTTATAATAAGCCCTACAATAAGCGTGCAGAAAAGCCCGTGCGCCATTCCGTTGAGGGCGTCTATAAAATACCTTTTCAATATTTTCTGAAATAGTGTTTTCTGTGAGTCCATACCAATTCCCCTTATTATAATATATATATGTGTATATACATGTTGCCGGCGTATACTAGGGTATCATAATATTTAAGTATTATCAATAGGTTTTTACAACAATTTTTTTCTGTAACGCAATTATCATGAAAACGTAATATTCTTTTTATGACTAATTAGGTATGTTATGGTATAATAATAAATAAAAAGGTGGGAGATGGTAAAACAATGAAAAAACGGTTTTTAATTAAAAATATTATTTGCACAGCCGCCGCCGCGCTTGCGCTTGCTTCCATGGCATATGCAAAGGAAGCGGACGTATATGTAAACGGAATTAAGACCGAGTCCGTTTCACCGCAGTATAAGGATGAAATGACTTTGGCGCCTATTAGGACGATTGCAACAGGAATAGGCGCGGAAGTGACATGGAATGAAAATAAAATTATAGTTCAAAAAGGCGATCAAACTATAACTTTTATACCGGGAATTTGGAAAGCCTATATTAACGGCGTGGAAAAAAGAATTACTTATCCCGTATATATAGATAACGGGACTGCTTATGCCGAAGTAAATGATTTGGCAAGCGTTTTAAGCTGTAAAATCGTTTACTCCCAGGAGAAGAACAGCTATGAAGTTACGCTTCTCGGGGCGCAGTCACAGGCAAATGCACAGCGCCTTGAGGCCCCGAAACTTATTATAGAAGATCGCGATCCAAACATATTTTCATATCAGATAAAATCAGGCGGGGTTACGCTGGATAAGATTACCCCGTATAGGGCCGTATGGGATAACAGCGAAGAAGTTTTGAACAATATATACAGGGCTCAGTTGGAGGAGAAGTACAGATTTTCTTTTGAAGGGGCAAAACCGGACAGTGTTACTGTTAAGCGTGAAGAGCTTCTCGAATACAGCGAAACAGAACCGGAGATATATCCTTCCGACGTACAGGTAAAGGATATGGGAGATTATTATGAGTTTATCCATGAAACGGATACCGACGAGTCAAGGATCTATATTATAGACGCGTCATGGGGAAGCAATACGTTTGAATATATGTTTGTGGTTGACAATGTCAGGGTTATCGAGGCCCTTGAAGGTGTTGAGGAAATAATCGGCAAAAAAGATGTTGTCGACTATACTATTGCCGGAGGATATGTATACTACATTTCTGGAAAAGACAAAACGGAAATCCATGAGATGCTCCTTGACGGTACGGAAGATTGTGTTATCGAAACATTCCCGAGTGATGAAAGGATAACCGGAAGCACGAAAATAACGTCGGAATACGACGGTGAAGTTATTAAATACAGCCTTCAGGAAACCGGTATATATGGAGACAAGGACGATTCGGAATACAGTGTTCCGGAGAAAGCAAGGAATTACGAGCTTGATTTAAAAACCAAAGATCTGAGAAGGATTTATTAATGCAGTAAGTTAAAAAGAAAAACGGCGTTTCAGACAGAGCAATCCCCTGCAATTTGTAAGTGATAATACAATTTGCAGAGGATTTAATTTTCATCATATCCCGATTTTATATTTATAATGCGGGAAAGCCGTTAAGTTAATTTATTTTATCCGACAAGTTGGATATAATGGATGAGGTTTTAATTCGCTAATTTTTGAGGTTGGATTTTATCGTATGTATTTTATAAAAAACTTGAAAAATAGACGTAATTCCCGAAAACAGGAGCAGTCAAATTGGATTTTACAGCCGAATTTCAACGTTGTACGGTTCTCTTATTAAAATATAGTTGCAGTTATGCTTTTGACAAAGATTTAAACACCGTTCATTTTCATTTAATGCAAATTCTTTTGTATACCAATCGTCATTCAAGCGGCGTTCTATTTCATCGGCATGGTTTTTTATATCTGAAAAATGATTTTCAATATAGTTTTTATCCATAACAAGAAAATAACAGCGGATTTCATTTAAATATGTTTCTGAAAAACCGCATTTCCAGTCAAAAGGGATATAGCAGCCTTCAACGATTAGGTTTTGCTTGTTTTCGATTGCAGTTTTTATAATTTCGCGTACAATTTTCCATAAATATGTTTCCAATTCTTTGTCGTCTTCCGGCGTCAGTTCAGTATTTCCGCTTCTTATTAACCCCATTTTTAAAAGATCGATTGACAAGTAAGGATATTTGTATATTTCAAGGAGTTTTTGCGCAAGCAAAGTTTTTCCCGAATGGGATGTTCCGTCAATTAAAACAATCATTTAGTTTCCTCCTGCAATTTCATACTTTGTGGATTGAAGGGACGGAGATTAATACGGCATATTATGGAATGTATTTTTATTTAATATAATCCGGAGTACGGCGGATTTTAGAAATACGGCCTGAATTCGGTAAAGGCGGGATTATAGTTCTAATTTGCGCTGTATAAATAAATTCCGTTTTCCGGCTGTTTTTTGATTTTGCCTTCTGCAAGAAGGTAATCTATATGCGCAATCGTTTCGCCGACGGCGAACCATTTCTGGTGCATCGGAAACTCCTGCCAGTTGCGCCCGCGCATCGACCACTGCATGCGGCCGGCTGTGTCGTAAGCGTTTATACCCGGATTTTCACATATAATTCTGTAACATTCCGCAAGCCTTAATTCATGGTGTTTTAATATTTCTTTAATACGGACATAAAAATCCATATCGTTTTTACGATGGCCGGGAAGAGCAGTTTCAACGTCGATTTTTTCAATTTTTTTAAGGCTGTCGATATAATTTAAAAGCGAGTTTTCGACATGGCTCCAGAAAGTAATATTAGGGGTTATGTCGAAAAGTACATGGTCGCCAAGGAAAATCAGTTTTTCGCTTTCAAGATACAGGCACATATGGCCGGGCGTATGCCCCGGAGTGGATATGCATGTAAATTCATATCCGCCGACGTTGATTTTATCTCCGTCTTTAACCGTTACGGCTTCAAAGCTCTCATCAGGAGCAAAAGCGCGGGCAGGGTTTGTCTGCCTTAAAATAGGGATTTGATCGGCCGGGAACCCTTCCGATATGAATTTCCTGTCTATAGCGTCCCATGATTCCCCCTGAATAAAGTTAACAAAGTATTCGTAATCCGTCTTATCCATATATATATTTGCGCCTTTGGGCATAATTGCTCCGGCAAGCCCCACATGGTCGCTGTGAAGGTGCGTAAGGAACATTTCTGTTTTTTCCATATCTATTTCCAGTTCGTGGAGGCCTTCTTTTAAAGCGTTATAACATTCTTCGATATTAAACCCAGTGTCGATAATAAGATTTTTATCTTTTGTTTTAATAACGTAGCAATTCAGGTTTTTAAGCGGGTTATTTGGAAGCGGCACATATATTTTGTATATATCCGGATTTTTGTATATTTGTTCTGTCATTTTTAACCTCCTGAGTATTAATTAATTATATTATTTTATCATGATGAAGGACATACGTAAAGGAGAGAAGAAAATTTGGCCGGGAAACGGCAAAAGGAAGCGGGTTTATAGACGGAGGCCGGAAAATAAAGTAAAAATTCATAAAGATATACTTTATAGTAATATTTTTACTATAATTCAAGAGCCGTTTATTATTTGGGATTGTACTTGTGATCAAGTTAATTGAGGAACGCCAAATTCGTAAAAAATTAAATTGTAAATTTACTTAAATTTAACTTTTTATATTAAAAAAATAAGATTTAATTAAACTTGTTCACAACTTTAGTTGTCGAAGTGTGCTTATTGTAGGGATTTAAAAAAAATATACTGTTATTTTTGTCAAATAAAGGGAAAGTTGTAAACAAGTTATGTACAAGCGGAAAAAAATGACTTAAAATTTGATCAATACATAAGCCGATAAAGCGGCGGCAATCAACAAATCTGCCACACGCTTAAAGGCTTGATGTGATTAAATTGGGTAATTTTATATTATTTAAGGAGGGCAACATTTATGAAAAAGTTTATCGGCGTTTTTTTAGCGGCAACAATGGCGCTTTCATTAGCGGCTTGCGGCGGCGGCGACGCTTCAGCTCCTGCTGAAGGCGAAACAACACAGACGGAGGGAGAAGCTGCCGGAGACGGCGGTGAAACTGCCGAGGTAGAAAACACGGGTGAGGTTATTAAAATGAAACTTGCTAACCCTAACCCGGTTGGCGACGTTAAGGATCTTGCGGCTATCAAATTTGCGGAGCTTGCAAAAGAGAAAACAAACGGGCAGGTTGAAATAACGGTTTACTCAGGCGGACAGCTCGGCGACGCAAGGGATACAATCGAAGGGCTTGGGCTCGGCACAAACGAAATCGTAATTGAAAGTATGGGAACAACAGACGCTTACACTACTCTTGCCAGCATCGACGCCGTTCCGTATATGTACAGGGACTATGACCATTATGAAAAGGTTATGTTCGGAGATCTTGGCAAACAGATCAGGGAAGAAGTCGGCGAAGCCGGCGGATTTAAACTTCTCGGCGCAATGTACAGGGGCGCAAGGGTTTGTACGACAAAGAAACCTTTTACAACTCCGGAAGAGTTAAAAGGTTTAAAAATCAGGGTTCCTAACCAGCAGATTTACATAGATACATGGAATGTTCTCGGAGCGTCTCCGACGCCTCTTGCTTTAACGGAAACATTCACAGCTTTACAGCAGAACACTGTTGAAGCTCAGGAAAACGCTACAATCGAATCATATGGCTTTGGATTCTATGACGTTTGCGATTACCTTGTAAAAACTAACCATGTTTACTCAACGGACGTATTTATTTTCAACAGGGACTACTTCAACAACCTCCCAACAGATATCCAGGCAGCGCTTGAAGAGGCGGCTATGGAAGCTTCTGAATACAGAAATGAAATTTCTCTTACAAAAGAAGCTGAATATGAACAGATGTTTAAAGATAAAGGCGTAGAAGTTATAGAAATTGACGTTCAGCCGTTTATGGATAAATGCGAAGGCTTTGTTGATGAATATTATCCAGAATTAGCCGACTGGGCTAAACAGATTGCGGAAGTGCAGTAATTAGCATACGGCATCTTTTAGGTGTGAGGAAAGGGAATTTATATTCCCTTTTCTTTAACCTAAAAATGGATATTTATAAATTTTTTTAAATAATTATGCATAGTTAGGGGCGGGTGAGTTAAATGTTAAAGGCATATTCAAAGTTTATGTCTATACTGGAAAAAATCGCGCTTGTAATTGTCGGCGTTATGATGATAATTATGGTTGCGGTTATGGTTTATCAGGTAATACTTCGCTACTGTTTCAACAATTCTAATATTTGGTCTGAAGAACTTGCAAGGTTTTTATTTGTATGGGTAAGTTTAATGGGTTCGTTTGTAGCGGTAAGGCGTAACAGCCATCTTAAAGTTGAATTCATAGTTAACCTTTTAAAAGGCAAAGCAAGAAAATATTTTACTCTTATAATCGATATTGCAGTTATCTTATTTTTAATTTATTTGCTTCCGTTATCATATGAGCTTACGTTAAGCACATTTAAGAACATATCTGCCGGCCTTAAAGTTCCAATGGCTGTCGGATATGCGGCTATACCTGTAGGCACGGTGCTTATGATACTTGGAATGATTGAGCAGATACTTATTAAACTTGCAGGCAAAGAAGATGAAAGCGAGGCGGGCAAATAATGAATGTTGGTGCGTTACTTATTATATTACTTCTTGTCATGGCGCTTTTAGGCGTTCCAATCTGTTTTGCGATGGGAATTGCAACACTTGCGGCCCTTATTTTGGGCGACATGCCGGTTATCGTTTTGGCGCAGAAAACATTTACCGGAATGGACTCTGTCGCGCTTCTTGCAATCCCGTTTTTCATGATTGCCGGAAACCTTATGAGCGGCAGTATCAATAAAAAACTTATAGCTTTTGCAGATGCAACAATAGGCTGGGTTAGGGGCAGCCTTGCAATCGTTTCCGTAATTTCTTCGGCTATATTCGCGGCAATTTCAGGCAGCGGCGTTGCAACGGTTTCGGCTATCGGCGGCAACATGATCCCGGCTATGAAAAAAGACGGCTATCCCGGCGGGTTCGCGGCGGCTGTGTGCTCGGTTGCGGCTATATTGGGGCCTATTATCCCTCCGTCAATTTTCCTTATAGTTTACGGCAACGCTACGGAAACTTCAATCGGCCAGCTTTTTATGGGCGCTGTTTTCCCGGGAATCGGCCTTGCGCTTGTACTTGTCGCATATGTATTCCTTTATTCAAGGAAGCATAATTTCCCGGCACACGAAAAGTCAACGCCTAAACAGATTGCAAGGGTAACAATAGACAGTATTTGGGCTCTTGTAATGCCTATACTTGTACTCGGCACGATATTCCTCGGTATCTGTACGGCGACTGAAGCCGCGGCCGTTACATGCGCATACGCTCTTTTTGTAGGGCTTTTCATTTACAAAGATCTTCGTCCTAAGGATCTTGTTTCGATTTTTGCCGAAAGCGGCGTTACAACTGCTACAATACTTATACTTATCGGTTTTTCTAAAGTTTCAAGCTGGGTTGTTGTTGCAAGCGGACTTCCGGACGCCCTTGTTCAGGGGATGCTCAGCATAACAAGCAACAAATTTGTTATATTGTTCCTTATTAATATACTTTTGTTTATTGTCGGCATGCTTATGGATGCAAACCCTGCAATCGTTATGCTTACGCCGCTCCTTCTTCCGCTTATTAAGGAACTCGGCGTTTCAACAATACATTTCGGCGTTGTTATGGCGCTTAACCTTTGTATCGGACTTGTAACTCCGCCTGTAGGCACATGTATACTTTTGGGCAAGACAATTTCGGGAGAATCGCTGGAAAGCACCCTAAAGGCCGCGTTGCCTATGATTGGTTTAAGCATCGCGTTCCTTATGGTAGTAACATATGTGCCGGCGCTTACAACTTGGCTGCCAAGCGTACTGTCCAATTAATGGTTTGAAAAGAGGTTATTAATATGAATATTCCTAAAGTTATTAAGGCTGTTCAAAAATACAACCAGCCGCAGATTGACGACGTAAGGGGCGAAACAAAGCGGCTTTTGGATGAATTTGACCTGTCAAGGAAAATTAAACCTGGGCAAAGGATAGCTATAACATGCGGCAGTCGTGGCGTTTGGGGCCTTGTTGACGTTGTTGCACAGACGGTTGAAG
Source organism: Anaerotignum faecicola (assembly GCA_024460105.1). Lineage (NCBI taxonomy): Bacteria > Bacillati > Bacillota > Clostridia > Lachnospirales > Anaerotignaceae > Anaerotignum > Anaerotignum faecicola. Next base: position 508,501 of record JANFXS010000002.1, on the reverse strand, counting down.
AGGTTAAAAGGGTTGGCGGAATACCGTTTTTAATCCCAGCAATGGGAAGCCACGGCGGCGCCACAGCCGAAGGCCAAAGGGAAATGCTTTTAAGCCTTGGATATACGGAAGAAGCTGTAAAAGCTCCTATTATTTCGTCAATGGAAACGGTAAAAATCGGCGAAACTGAACTGGGAACTCCCGTATACGTTGATAAAAATGCTTATGAGGCCGACGGCGTTATAGTTATAAACAGGATAAAAAAACATACGGAACAGGAAAACAAAACAGAAAGCGGCCTTCTTAAAATGATGACGATAGGCCTAGGCAAACGTACAATGGCGGCCTATGTACATTCATACGGCGTTTGGGGGCTTATGAACATAATACCTGCAAACGGGAAGTTTGTTGCAAACTGCCCCGAAATGAACGTTATATGCGGCATAGCTCTTTTGGAGAACGCCCGCGACCGTGTAGGCTACCTTGAAGTTGTCGACAATAAAGATATACCGGAAAGGGAAGTCGAATTATTTAAGATGGCAAATGACATGTACCCCTTCCTTCCTTTCCAAGTTTGTGATATGCTTGTTATAAAACGGGGCGGCAAAAATATAAGCGGTACAGGTATGGACTGCAATATGATTGGCCGTTTCGGCGTTTGGGGACTTCAGGAACCTGAGAAATTTTATGCAAGCGGCTGCGAAACCCTCGGCCAGCCATATCCGCTTATAGAGATTATCGCGCTTTTGGATCTTACCGATATCAGCCACGGCAATGCAATCGGAATGGGGCAGGCGGATATTATCACAAAGAGGTATTTTAATAAAATAGATTACAAAGTAACATATACAAACGGCAAAACGACAACATTCCTTGATAAAATAAAAACGCCGTTTGTTGCCGAAACCGATAAAGACGCGGTTGAAGTCGGCCTCAGCTGCCTTAACGGCCTTATGGCGCTTGAAGGCAAAAAGACTGAGGATAATGTTAAATTCTGCGTAATCGACAGCACGTTGCATGAAGGCCAGTTCCTTGTTTCAAAAGGCTTATATGAAGAATTAAAGGAAAGGGACGATATAGAGTTTATCGGCGATTTCAGGCCTTTAACTTTTGACGAGGCCGGAACCCTTCTTGATAATCCTATATCACACTGATATTTATGGAAGAAGAGGAAAAAAAACTAACGCGCGGCGAAATATATGAAATGATAATTGACAAACTGGTTGAGATGATACAGGAAGGCAAACTGCGTCCTGAGGAAAAAATATTTTCGGAAAACCAGCTTTCAAAAAATCTAAGCGTTTCCCGCGCCCATGTAAGGGACGTTTACAGCGCGTTAAGCATACTCGGCATTGTTGAAAGCAGACAGGGCGAGGGAACATTTTTTAAATCGTCCGACAGTGAAATGGCGTATAAAATGCTGTTTATAATGATGCATATGGGAGCGACGTCTATTGAGGATATAATGGAAGTAAGGCAGATAATCGAAATAGGCGTTGCCGAAAAGGCCGCCGTGAACCGTTCAAGCAGGGACGTTTCCGACCTTTTGAACTGTGTAAGGCGTATGGAGAAGTGCGTTGACGAAAGCGAGCTGTCAAAACTTGACAGCGAGCTGCACAAAATAATCGCAAAAGCTTCCGGCAACACTCTTTTAACCGGACTTTCCCAAATAATATCAGGTTATACTATAAAGGCAATCAAAGAACACTGGAATTATATTGTCCATGACAAGGATCCTGCCGTTAAAAGGCGTACTTTTGAACAGCATGAAGAGCTTGTTAATGCGATAGTTAATAAAAAGCCTTATATAGCGAAAGTAATTGCGCAGGAGCACCTTTCATTTGTGGAAGGAAGCCTTGCCAGATACTGGCAAAAATCACAGTCAAAAAATAAAAGCGGGTTAAAGTGAAAGGAAAAGAGGGACTTAAATTGCATAAAATTGGCGTAATTAACACAAGCGCCGTAACTTTGGATACGCTTACGGCTCTTTTTTCGGAGATACTTCCAGGCGTTGAGATAATAAATATAGTTGACGACAGCCTTTTAAGGGAAGTTAAGGCTGTAGGCCATATAACTCCCGACATAATTGCAAGAATGGCGGGATATGCCCTTAACCTTGAAAAAATGGGCGTTGAAGCTATACTTAACCAATGCTCGTCGGTATCTGAAGCCGTAGATGTAATTGAGAAGATGATTTCTGTTCCATATATTAAAATCGATAAGCCTATGGCGGAGAAAGCCTGTAAGATCGGAAGAAATATTACGGTAATAGCGACAGTAAATTCGACAGTTAAGCCAAGCTGTGAGCTTGTTGAGAATACGGCTGTGGAAATGGGCAGGGATGTAACTGTTAAAAGGCGGCTTGTAGACGGCGCTTTGGATGTGCTTATGAGCCAGGGCGGAAAGGAAAAGCATGACGCTTTGGTTCTTAAAGCCATTGAAGAAGAGGCGGACGCCGCCGACGTAATAGTTCTTGCGCAGGGCAGTATGTACGGCATGCTGCCGCTTGTAAGCCATATAAGTGTGCCGGTGCTTGCAAGCCCGAGGATAGCCGTTGAATATTTGAAAGATATGCTGGACATTTAGCGGTATATGGCGGTAAATCTTAGATTCATGTTATTTGCTTTAAATGCAGATTTTGCTGAATAAACAGCATAACGCCGGTTTTTTGATAAAAGACAGGCTTATGTATAAATGCGGCCGTATAAGATATTTTTTGCCGCGGCAACACTCTTTTTCATAATTGACCGCCGTTTCGGATATTATAATCCGGAACGGCGGCATATTTTTTATAAAATATCTAACGTAAAAGCGATTGTTTTTATTGAAAAATAAATTGTTATGTGGTATTTTATTAAGATATTACCAAACTAAAGAATATATTTAAAGGAAGGATGAGGGAACGTATGTCAAGTAAACATACACACAAAAGGGGCGAGTGGAGCAGCAGTTTGGGATTTATACTTGCGGCTGCCGGTTCCGCCGTTGGATTGGGAAATATATGGAAGTTTCCGGGCAGGGCTTATAACGGCGGCGGCGGAGTATTCCTGCTTGTTTATATTTTGATTGTTGTTTTTATAGGATCTGTTGCAATGCTTGCAGAGTTTACAGTCGGAAGGAATACAAAAAGCAATGCGGTGGGAGCGTTTAAGAAACTCGGACCCAAATGGAGGATTGCCGGCTGGCTTGGAATTATAACGGGATTTATAGTTTCGTGCTACTATATACAGGTTGGAGGATGGGTGCTTGATTATATAATAGCTTATATAACGGAGTCACAGGCGGTTTATGCGGATCCGCTTAATTATTTTTATAATATGCTGGGACAAAACGGCTTTCCTGTGATGAGCGCTATCGTATATCCTGCTGTATTTTTAATTGTATGCGTTGTCGTACTTTTAAAAGGCGTTTCGGGCGGTATTGAAAAGTTTAATAAGGTTGCGATGCCGGGCCTTTTATTACTTCTTATAGTTCTTCTTATAAGAAGCCTTACGCTTCCCGGTGCGGAAGAGGGCATTAAATACATGTTCCATATTGATCTGAGCTATCTTAATGCAGGCACTGTTTTGTCAGCGTTGGGACAGGCGTTTTATTCATTAAGCCTTGGCCTTGCTATCATGGTTACATATGGCTCGTATCTTAAAAAAGAAGAAAATTTAGAGAGAAATGTTGGCATGATATGCTTTTTTGACACGTTTGTTGCCCTTACGGCTGGCTTTATCATTATACCGGCGGTATTTGCAACAGGAGTGGAACCGGGCATGGGCGGCGGATTTGCTTTTGCATCCCTTGCGGGCGTATTTGAACAGATGACAGGCGGAGCGTTTTTCGGAGCTTTATTCTATTTGCTTCTGCTTTTTGCCGCGCTTACGTCTGAAATTTCCATAATAGAAGGTACAGTTGCCTTTGTAAGCGAGGAATTTCACGTTGACAGGAAGAAAACCATAATCATTTTATCTGTTATAATGTTTGTAATCGGAATATTCTACACATTAAGCCAGGTTTATTTGCCTATAAAAGGAATTTGGTTCGATTTTGTAAACGGTATCCAGTATCCGTCCTTCGGAAACTTTATGGAATTTATTACCGACAGGTTTACAATGCCTCTCGGCGCATTAATATTCTGTATATTTGTCGGCTGGAGATGGGGAACAAAAAATGCCGTTGCCGAAGTTAGGCAGAACGGAATGTTCGAATTTAAGCTTGCCGGAGTTTGGAGCGTTATGGTAAAATTTGTAGTTCCGGTAGCTATATTTGCAATACTTGTATGCGGCCTTGTATTCGGCATGTCGATGAGTTAATTGATAAAAAAGCTGAAATGGTGTATCATAATAATATGGTACGCCATTTTTTGTTTGAAAGACGAATACGTTTTGTATTTCGTAAAAAATCGGCAAAACCATAAATATTAATGTATAAGGAGAAAAATATGTTAAAAATAGGATGCCATTTGTCATCTTCTAAGGGATTCTGTGCCATGGGTGCGGACGCTTTAAAAATAAATGCCAATACGTTTCAGTTTTTTACAAGAAATCCCAGGGGAAGCAAGGCGAAGGAGATTGATGCAAGCGATGTGGAGAGGTTTATCAAAATTGCGCATGATAATAATTTCGGAAAGATAATAGCCCATGCCCCATATACTATCAATCCATGTTCAAATAATGAAAAAACAAGGGAATTTGCATGGCAGACTATGGCCGATGATTTAAAGCGCATGGAGTATCTTCCTGGGAATTTATATAATTTCCATCCGGGAAGCCACGTTGGCCAGGGAAGCGAAGAAGGGATCAGGCTTATTTGCGAAACGCTTAATTCTATACTGTTTAAAGACATGTCGACAACCGTGCTTCTTGAAACAATGAGCGGCAAAGGTACGGAAATAGGGCGAAGCTTTGAAGAAATACGCGCAATAATAGACGGCGTTGAATTAAAAGATAAAATAGGCGTCTGCATGGATACATGTCATATACATGACGGAGGGTATGATATTGTAAATAACCTTGAAGGCGTGCTTGACGAATTTGATCGTGTTATAGGCATCGGCTATTTAAAAGCAGTGCACCTAAACGACAGCATGAACCCCGTCGGCAGTCATAAAGACAGGCATGCAAAAATCGGACAGGGGGAAATAGGCCTTAACGCTCTTGTCAATGTTGTTAACAACCCAAGGCTCCAAGGCCTTCCGTTCTGCCTTGAAACCCCGAACGAATTAGACGGATATAAAGCGGAGATTGAACTTTTGCGGGGATTTTATGCAGGCGGTTAATGCATGGTGATAAGGAAATAAGCGCTACGGCATGTTGCAAAGATATATGTTGAAGAGTTGGACAACTTTTTGGATAAGATAGGTTTACGGGAAGGAATATGTGGACAACATGAGCCCGTTATTGGTTACTGCTGTTTTTGGTTTTACATAGCGGGTATGGCCATTATGCAGATTCAGTTTACAAGGGGACACACGCCCACAAGGAGAAATTTTCTTCATTTCCGCGTTGCATATGCTTGCCATAGGAACCGCTGTGCCGGCGCATATGCGCCTTGAACTGCAAAAAAATTTTTCATTGTGAGGTCGGTGAGTTTTAGCGGACGTTAGCGGCGTAAGAGCAATGCAAAGAGGAGCAAGGCGCAGCGGTTGCTGCGGCAGGCGGTTTTAACACAGCCATTGCTCTGCTAACGTCCGTTAAAACCGTGTGTGCTCTTGTAAATGAAGCTAAGGCCTAAGGCCCGTATATAAATATGAATGGAAGAGTATAACAAATAACGGCCTGTATCGCATTTTAAATGCAATACCAGGCCGCTTTTTTATTTATATTATTCAACTGTTACCGATTTTGCAAGGTTTCGCGGTTGGTCAATGTCGGTACCGAGTTTTTTGGCAACATAGTATGCAAAAAGCTGGGTGGTAACGTTTGCTATTACAGGGGCTGTAACCCAACTGCTGCGCGGAACATATATAATGTCGTCAACTTCGTCCTTAAAGCCGTCGTTGCCTTCAAGGGCTATAGCGATAACTTTAGCCCCCCTGGCTTTAACTTCTTTAATGTTTGAAAGGGTTTTCTCAAACAAATCTTCCTGAGTAAGCATGGCAATAACAAGAGTGCAGTCCTCAATCATGGCGATAGGGCCGTGTTTGAGTTCTCCGGCGGCATAGGCCTCGCTGTGGAGATATGCGATTTCTTTAAGTTTCAGCGAGCTTTCCATACTCACAAGGTAGTCTAGCCCGCGGCCGATGTAGAACACATTTTTAGACTGTATATATTTATCGGCGAGTTTTTCTTCTATTATGCTTTTTTGAAGTACCTGTGATATTTTGGACGGAACCTGGCGGAATTCCTCTTTATATTTTTTAAATTCATCGGCGGTGATTTTTCCTGTTTCCATTGCTATATGGAAACATATAAGTTCCATAGCCATAACCTGCGCCGTAAACGCCTTGGTAGACGCAACGGAAATTTCAGGCCCTGCAAGTATATAAAATACGTCGTCCGCTTCCCTTGCTATTGAACTGCCCACAGTGTTGACTATTGCAAGCACACGCGCGCCGTTCTTTTTGGCAATCCGCAGGGCTTCAAGGGTGTCGGCCGTTTCGCCGCTTTGGGATACGACGATTAAAAGCGTATTCTCGTCAATTATAGGATCTTTATACCTGAATTCGCTTGCAACATCGGCAAATACCGGTATCCTTGCAAGTTTTTCTATTAAGTATTTCCCCATAAGCCCCGCATGGTATGCCGTGCCGCATGCAACAACATATATCCTGTTTATTTTTTCGAGATCTTCTTTTTTCAGGTTAATACCCTCGAGATCTATAAAGTCTTTGCTGTCGGGCATACGTTTTGACAAAATATCCTGAACAATTTTAGGCTGTTCGTTTATTTCTTTTATCATGAAATGTTCATAGCCGTCTTTTTCGGCGGCGTCAATATCCCAGTTGACTTTAAATATGTCGTGGTGTACGGGTTCTTTGTTGATATTATATATATCAACGCTGTCTTTTTTAACAACCGCGACTTCATCGTTGTCAACAAGGTAAACGTCCCGTGTGTGGTGGAGTATTGCCGGAATATCTGAGGATACAAAATTTTCGCCTTTGCCAAGCCCGATTACAAGAGGGCAGTTTTTCCTTGCGGCAATTATCGTATCCGGGTGATCCCTGCAAAGTATGGCAAGGGCGTACGCCCCTTCGATTTTGTTTAAAACCATGAATACGGAATCAAAGAAAGAGTTGCCTTGTTTATAGTAGTAATCCATAAGATGGGCTACGGTTTCTGTGTCCGTATCGGATACGAATTTGTAGCCCTTTGACGATAAATCTTCTTTAATATCCATATAGTTTTCTATTATCCCGTTATGAACGACCGCTATCAGTCGGTCGCCGCTCATATGCGGGTGCGAGTTTATGTCGCTGGGCGCGCCGTGGGTTGCCCAGCGGGTATGCCCTATGCCTACTGTGCCTTCAATAGGATTTTCTTCAAGCTTTTTTGCAAGGTTTACAAGCTTGCCGCGGGATTTAATCATATTTATTTTCGTACCGTTATGGACTGCAATCCCGGCGGAATCATAACCCCTATATTCAAGCTTGGTTAAACCGTCCATAAGTATGGACGGGGCCTGTTTGGAGCCGATATATCCAACTATGCCGCACATTTTAAAACCTCCTTACTGAAGCTTTTTTTCTATAAGCAGTGCAAGCTTATTTGCCTCATTATTCATCAATTCTATGTTTTTGCCTTCAATCATTACCCTTACAAGGGGTTCGGTTCCGCTTGTGCGTATGAGAACTCGGCCTTCCCCGGCAAATAATTCTTTTACTCTTTCTATTGCTTCGCGGATTTCCGAAACTTCCATAAAGGTGTTTTTCTTTGCATTATTTACGCGTGCGTTAACAAGCACCTGCGGAAGGGATTCCATAACCTTAGCAAGCTCAGACGCTTTTTTTCCGCTTTCCTTTAAAACGGTCAGGACCTTGATGGCGGTAAGCACGCCGTCGCCGGTTGTATTGTCGTCTAAAAAGATAATGTGGCCGGACTGTTCCCCGCCTATATTAAAGCCGCCGTTTATCATTTTTTCCAGAACATAACGGTCTCCTACGTTTGCCTGTTCGATATTAACGCCGTGTTTTTGGCCCATTAAAATAAAGCCCAGGTTACTCATAACAGTGCCTACAATCGTATTGTTTTTAAGGGTGCCGTTATTTTTCATGTAAAGCCCGCAGATTGCAAGAAGTTTGTCGCCGTCTATAAGTTCGCCGTTTTCATCAACCGCAAGACATCTGTCGGCGTCGCCGTCAAAAGCAAAGCCTATATCGGCCCCGTTTTCGACTACGAATTTTTTTAGATCCTCCATATGGGTCGAACCGCAGTTTTTATTTATATTTGTGCCGTCGGGGTCGTTATGGATAATACACATGGACGCCCCGAGGTTGAGTATGGAAATGGGGGCCGCTTTATATGCCGCGCCGTTGGCACAGTCGAGGGCGACTTTTATGCCTTTAAGGTTGGCTGTCGTTGATTTTGTAAGAAATTCTATATAGTCCTCAATAGCGTCGTCGCAGATTGATTTTGTGCCTACAAGCGCGCCTGTGGGCTGAGGGATACTGTCAAAACTATTAAAAAGCAAATCCTCGATTTCGTCTTCAAGATTATCGTGAAGTTTATATCCGTCTTTATTAAAAAATTTAATACCGTTGTATTCCACCGGGTTGTGGGATGCGGAAATAACAACGCCTGCATCCAGGCCGTACCGGCGTACCAGATAAGCGACAGCCGGGGTCGGTACAATTCCGGCAAGCACGGCGTGAGCGCCAACGGAACATATGCCCGAAACAAGTGCGCTTTCAAGCATATCGCCGCTTATACGGGTATCCATTCCTACAAGTATTCTGGGTGCATGGTCAGTTTCTTTGGTAAGAACATATGCGCCTGCGCGTCCGAGGCGGTATGCAAGCTCTCCCGTAAGGTCGGTGTTTGCAATGCCCCTGACTCCGTCTGTGCCAAAAAGCTTTCCCACAGAAATTCCTCCTTAAAATAAATATGTAAAGCTAACTAAACTATTATATCATTTAATGTTATCAGCGACAACAAATTTATTTATTTTATGCCGCCGCATAATTTTATATTGCATATGAAGCCAAATGTCGCCGTACTGCAACAATGTTTTGCGTATTTTAATTTTAAAAAGCGTAAAAAATAATTCTGTTTATTAATGCATGGCGTTTTGTATTGGGTTAAATGCCAAATATTCATTGAAAACCGACGCGTTTTAAATTGACGTTTTATTCCATGTGTTATATCATTCGGTTAATATGAATTTTAATTGGGGGGATTGCATTGGAAAACAGCAGGAAATACCTTATATATACCCACATTGCGATTGCTATGTTTGGTAGCGCAAGCCTTTTTGGGAAGCTTGTGCATCAGCCGGCTCTGGTAATAGTTGCGGGAAGAGTTTTTTTTTCGGCATTGGCTCTTGGCATATTCTTTGCATTTAAGCGGATTTCTGTTAAAATGGAAAGTAGGAAGGATTATATTTTAATGCTTCTTTTAGGCGTTATACTTGCGGCACATTGGATTTGTTTTTACAGGAGCATACAAGATTCTACAGTTGCCATCGCGCTTTTAACTTTTTCAACATGCCCGATATTTACAACTTTTATAGAGCCTTTTTTCTTTAGGCAGCGTATAAGGATCAGAGATATATTTACGGCTTTGGCAACGTTTGCGGGCGTCTTATTTGTCGTGCCTAAGGGCGATATATCGGGAGGCATGCTTTTGGGAGCTGTTGAGGGTATTTTTTCGGGTATAACGTTTTCTTTCCTTTCGATAATAGAAAAGATGTGTATTGTGAAATATAAAGGGTATGTTATATCTTTTTATGAGCAGTTTGTTGCTTTTTTTGCAGTGCTGCCGTTTGTAATGGTCACGGGAATAAGCGGCATGACCGTTATGGATTTAAGCATGCTGGTTATTTTGGCGCTTGTTTTTACTCTGCTTTCAAGAACGCTTTTTATAACGGGGCTTAAAGGAATAAGCGCCCAAGCGGCCGGAGTAATAAATAGTTTAGAACCATTATATGGAATTGTACTTGCAGCCGTGATATTGGACGAAATACCTTCGGCGGGAGAAATTTTCGGCGGAATTATCATACTTTCGACAGTGATGTATTCTTCATTTTCGACTGTAAGGGACAGTTCAAATGGTTTAGATGCAAAGGGATAGAATAAATAGTTTAAGAGGTGAGAATTAAATGGCAGTTATATATTTAGCGGGCGGATGCTTTTGGGGCACGGAACATTTTTTTAAACAGGTAAAAGGCGTTACGGGAACATCTGTGGGATATGCCAACGGAACGACGGAAAATCCCAAGTACGAAGACGTGTGCGCAGGGACGACCGGTTTCGCGGAAACGGTAAAGATTGAATATGATGAAAGATTGGCGCCGCTTTGGTTTCTTCTGGATCTGTTTTATATGACAATCGACCCTACGAGCCTTAACAGACAGGGCAACGATTTCGGAACACAGTATAGGACGGGAATTTATTATGTTAATGAAAACGACAGGGAAGTTATAGAAAATTCTATAAAAGATTTAGGCAAAAAGGTGGAAGGGAAAGTTGTTATTGAAGTAATGCCGCTTAAAGTGTTTTATGATGCGGAAACGATGCACCAGGATTATTTAAAGAAAAATAAATTCGGATACTGCCATATAGACCGCTCTCTTTTTGAACTAGCCAGAAATGCCGTGCCGGAAAGCAAGAACGGATATAATTACAGGCATGAACTTATGAAGCTTGAGCAGTACAATGTTACGCAGTATGGGGCTACTGAAAAACCCTACGGAAATGAATATTGGAACTGTTTTGACGACGGGATATATATAGATATTGTAAGCGGGGAGCCGTTATTTACTTCAAAAGATAAATTTTTCTCAGACTGCGGCTGGCCGAGTTTTTCAAAAACCATAAACGAAAAAGAAATAACGGAAAAGGCCGATTTAGGTTACGGCATGGAACGCACTGAAGTACGGGGTACGTCAAGCGGGGCGCATCTTGGGCATGTATTTGACGACGGTCCGGAGGAAAGCGGCGGGCTGAGGTACTGCATAAACAGTGCGGCGGTTGATTTTATACCGAAAAGCGAAATGGAAAACAGGGGATACGGTCGCCTTCTGTATCTTTTTGAGTAAGAATGTTTGATATTGCCTAAAGCAAGACATATTGTTTTGCGCATTGGGTGCGTAATTTGATAATACAAATTATATATCTTAACGGTTTTGTAAGATAATACGGACGTTTGATTTTGATCTGCCGACGAAAATCAATGCCGGCTGATTAAGGCAAAAGAATGGGTATTTAGTTTACAATGTTATCATAGATAAAACCGGTTTATAATCGGATACAGGATATGGATTCTCTCATAAAGGTTTGCCAAATCGTATTATTTTCTTAAGTTTTCATAGATCCGGTTTACAAAAGCACACACGGTTTTAACGGATGCCAGCGGTGCAATAGCTGTGTTAAAGCCGCTTGCCGTAGGAGCCGCGGTGGCTGCGCGTATTTGGATCTGCCCGTAAGCCGCCGACACTTTTCTCAACCCTTTAATTCCGTATGGAGAAATTTTTTGTTATTCAAGGCGCAAATATGCAGGCATGCCCGTAGGCAGGTATACGAACCGTGTGAGAATCATGGCGCGGAGCGTTCCCCACGGGGGAATCCGAAATTTTGGTTAGGTATTTGCAGCTCGGAAGAGCAGAAAAATTTATAATTTGGCGTGCATATGTTCTTGTAGACTGAAGGCAACTGCAAATAAAAAAACGGAAGGATTTAGCCCTTCCGGTTTTTTATTTTATTCAAGTATATAAACTGTAACATTGCGCCTTCCCCAACTGAAAGCTTCATTAACCGTATCATAGCAGAGGTCTATTTTATTGCCTTTAATTGCGCCGCCTATATCCGCCGCAACGGCATATCCGTATCCGGGTATATAAACTTCTGTGCCGAGAGGTATAACGTTCGGATCAACGGCTATAACGCCTTTGGTTGCAAAAGCCCCTGTATATGTGTAGTCGCTGCATCCGGCATCAAACCTTGTATAGCCCGTAGCGGTTACATTGAGGGCGCTTTTGTATGAATATCCCGCAATTTCGCCGCTTGCGGCTTTAGTTTCGGGTTTCTTTGTTTCTTTTACTTCCGGAACTTCGCCTGTGCCTATGTGGATTATTTCTTTTACGGGAGTTGCCGAAACGGTTTTTCCAATCTCTTCGGATTCGATAAGCTCCGCGCCTTTGTATGTGTTTTTAACCGTTATGGTTGCAACGCCTTCGCTTCCCGCCTGTTTAACTTCCTTTGTGCCTTTCGGAAGGGCGTCTGTTTCGACTGTTTCCGTTTCAAACGGTATATTTGTGGTTTCGGTTAAGACAACTTCTTTAATTGTTGAAAGCTTTATTTCAAGATTTTTGCTGATCCTTGTTGATTCGTCTACATTTTCGGGGATGAATGATGAGCCTATGGTTTTTTCGTAATCTTTAAGAAGCTCGCCTACAGTGTCTTTGTTTGTATAAACTATTCTGGGCGCATCGTCTATTACGATATAAACGGGTATTGCGCGTTCAATGTTTATTACGTCGTTATTTTTTAATTCGGCAGTAAGCTTTTTGGAGATTTCATCTTCCTCGCCTAAAGTTATACCGAGTTCATCGAGGAGTTCCCCGACAGTTTCTGCATTTGTAGTAACTTTTTCATCATAATCAAGGTCTATAACCTGAACTGTCTTTTCATCAGAGTAGGCTGAAACTGTTCCTGTGCAGATTATAAGCGCGGCAAGCACCATAATGAGCACTTTAAGTTGTTTTGTCATTATTTACCTCCTTAGAATATCCAAAACATAAACGTCTTTTGCGGATACCTTTTTAGTTATTTTTGACCATTTTTGCAAAGATTAATCACTGGCAGGAAAAAAGGATATATACTATATGCATATACCCTTTATTAATCTTTACTCCTAGTATATTAACACATTTGTAACAATTATGCAACAAAATCGGAAAAAAATTGCCCATACGATTAATTTTTGTTAATAATTAATGCTTTTGTCATGTATATAACGTATATAATGGGCGGTGTTATTATAATTTTAATAAATGAAAAAATTGCGATTTAGTAATAATCACAATAAAAAACGGAAGATTTTACATTGAAAAGAAATTTGTTTTTTTAGGCGGCATGGGAGAATATAAAGTTGGCTTTGGGATTAATTTTACAAAATTTTAATTGATATGCGGCAGAAATTTGAAGTCGGCAGTAACTATAATTATAAAGTTTTAAAAGGAATGATGAGGATACAAGGTGTGTTTTAAGTTGAGAGAAAGTTAATAAGGCCTTCGATTTACAAAGAAAATAAACGGCATGAAACGCATAAATGCGGCGATAATGACGTTATGCGTATCGGAATATATTCCGCACATGCTTTGCCGCATTGAAAAAACATGTATTTCCGGCACACAGACGACGGCATTTTGAATTTTTTGCGATTAATGGCCGCGTATTGATGATAAATTGAGGCATAGGTTGCTAGAAAGCAGCATAAATAAATACTGCCGGAATTGGATTTTTAAGATCTCCATACAGAAAAACGGAAGAAATTAAAACGTCATGCATGTGTGATTTTATAATTGAATGTGCGTGCATTAAATATAAACTGTGCGTGTTCAAAAGGAAAAATAAAAAACAGTACGGATGCAAGCAGTATTACAAACCGTACTGTACGCTTATATTTTTTACAGCGCGGATAAGAAAGGATTTATCCGCCGCAAATATTTCAGGCATTGGATATGTTAAAAAGCTTTACAGCGTTATTTTTTGTTATTTCCGCAACTTCCTTATGCGGTATATTTTTTATTTGCGATATTTTTTCCGCAATATATTCCAAGTACATCGAATTATTTCGTTTGCCGCGCATAGGCGCCGGGGCGAGATAAGGGCAGTCGGTTTCGATAACTATTTTTTCGATGGGTACTGCTTCCGCAACTTCAACTGTTTTTCTGGCGTTATTATATGTTAAAACGCCGCCTAAGCCAATATAAAAACCCATTTCGATGTAATCAAGGGCCATTTGAGCGCTTCCGCTGTAACAATGTATAACACCTTTTGAAACGCCGCTTGATTTTATTATGTCAAAACATTCCTGTGCCGCGTCGCGGCTGTGGATTATAACCGGAAGATCAAGTTCGTCGGCAAGCTCAAGTTGCCGTTTAAACCAATAACGCTGTTTGTCACGCGGTGAAGTATCATAATAATAGTCGAGGCCTATTTCGCCTATGGCAACTATTTTATCATTTTTAGAGTAATCCCTTAAAAGGTTTATATCGCTTTCGCATGTTTTTTTTGCATTATGCGGGTGTATGCCCACAGCTCCGTATATAAACGGGTATTTTTTTATCAGTTCCAGCGTTTTTTTTGCAGAATCGATACTTTCGCCTGAATTTAGGATTAAATCTACATTTTTATTATGCATTTCTGTTAAAAGCTCGTCACGGTCTTGGTCAAACCGTTCGTCGTCATAATGTGCGTGGCTGTCAAAGTACATAAATATAAAACCTCCTGTAACAAATAGCGGCTGTCAGCGGTAACGGAAACAGCGGAACTATTTTATAAATTATGAGGGACATTTTTCAAAGCGAAAAACAATATTGGTTTAATCAAAGAGTTATTTTGCACTTTGGCGGCGCCTAAAGCCGTAAGCCTGAAGAACAGACATGCCATGACTGCAAAATACAGCTTAAAATCAATAAGGCCGCCTTTAAATACATGTATTAATAACGCGTTTCTTTCGGTTTGGGACGTATATACGTCTTATCGGCTATATGCAGGAAGGACGCAGATATTTCTGCCGCTTTAATGCAAATTTACGGGCGGTTTCGTAAAATAACGGGAATCCATATCAGCAGTTCAGACAACAGGCCGCCGATACCGTAATAACGGCGGGCAGCCTGGTTTTTCCGTTTTATATCCTTGTTTAAACCTTGCGGGTTAAATAATTACCTGACTTCAAATCCTCCGCCGAACCCTTTGTCGTTGGAAACAAGGGATAAGTTTCCGTCGGCGTCCTCGGCACAGAGTATCATGCCGTGGGAAACTTCGCCCATCATTTTTCTTGGGGCGAGGTTGGCGACGACAACAACCTTTTTGCCTGCCATTTCTTCAGGGGTATAGTATTTTGCTATTCCGGAAAGTATTGTCCTTGTTTCATCGCCCATTTTAACTGTGTTTTTCAAAAGCTTTTTAGAGCCTTTCACGGCTTCGCTTGCAATAACTTCTCCGGTTACAAGCTGTATTTTGGCAAAGTCGTCTATGGTTATTTCGTTAAATTCCTCTTTGCCGTTTTCTTCTTTTGCCGTTTTGTTCGCAATGCTTTCGGCCTGTGCGGCTTTAAGCGCCGTTTCAAGTTCTTCAAGTTCTTTTTTCATATCGATGCGCGGGAAGAGCGCCGGGCCTTTCTTAACTGTCAGATCATGTGCCATAAGCCCCCATTTGCGTATTGAATCCCACTCCCTAAGCCTTTCGTCGTTTATATTAAGCTGCTGCCATATAGCTTTTGGCGCATTGGGCATAAACGGCTGAAGCATAATTGATATAATACGTATGCTTTCCGCCACGTTATAAAGCGCGCCTGCAAGAAGAGGAGTTTTTTCGGCGTCTTTGCAGAGTACCCATGGCTGTGTTTCGTCAATATATTTGTTTGTGCGGCGTATAAGAGCCCAAAGCTCGCTGAGAGCGTCGCTGAAGAGCATTTTATCCATATAGCCTTCAAATTTTTTAACTGTTTCGCCTGACGTTTTGATAAGGTCGGTATCAAATTCCGTAGAATCCTGTTCATAAGGCAGTGTGCCGCCGAAATATTTTTCAATCATGCCGACAGTCCTGGAAACAAGGTTTCCGAGGTCGTTTGCAAGGTCTGAGTTAATGCGCTGTATAAGGGCTTCGTTTGTAAAATTGCCGTCCTGGCCGAAAGCGACTTCCCTTAAAAGGAAATAGCGTATTGAGTCTAGGCCGTATTTATCTACAAGCACCTTAGGGTCCACAACATTTCCTTTGGATTTCGACATTTTTCCGCCGTCTATTATAAGCCAGCCGTGGCCGAACACCTGCTTTGGCAGAGGAAGATCAAGGGCCATAAGCATTGCCGGCCATATGATTGTGTGGAAACGGACTATTTCTTTTCCGACAAGGTGCACGTCGGCCGGCCAGTATTTTTTATAAAGCTCGTCATGCTCCGTGCCGTAGCCTAAAGCGGTGATATAGTTTGAAAGAGCGTCAACCCACACATATACTATATGGCCCGGATCAAAGTCCACAGGGATGCCCCATTTGAAAGAAGTACGGCTTACGCAAAGGTCGTCAAGGCCCGGTTTTAGGAAGTTGGAAATCATTTCTGTCTGTCTGGACTGAGGGGATATGAAGCCGGGGTTATTTTCTATGTGTTCAATAAGCCTGTCCTGATATTTTGAAAGCCTGAAGAAATAGCTTTCTTCCTTAACTTTTTCGACTTCGCGTCCACAGTCGGGGCATTTCCCGTCGACAAGCTGGCGCTCGGTAAAGAATGTTTCACATGGAGTGCAGTACCAGCCTTCATATTCGGATTTATATATATCGCCTTTGTCATAAAGAGCCTTAAATATTTTCTTTACTGCTTCAACGTGGTAATCGTCGGTTGTGCGTATAAATTTGTCATATGATATATCGAGATCCTTCCATAAAGCTTTTATGCCGTCGACTATTTTATCTACATACTGTTTGGGGGTTACGCCCTGGCTTGTAGCTATTCTTTCGATTTTCTGTCCATGTTCGTCCGTTCCCGTTAAAAACATTACGTCATAGCCCCTGAGCCTTTTATAGCGCGCCATGGCGTCGGCCGCCACAGTGCAGTATGAGTGGCCGATGTGGAGCTTGTCGCTTGGGTAATAAATAGGCGTTGTTATATAAAACTTCTCACCGTTCAAAATAATCCCTCCGTTTATAAATCTGCTGAATAAATGTGGTTAATCATGTTATGATAGGTATTATATCTAATTTAGCATAAAAAAGCAAAAAAATTTAAAAAAAGGCTTAGATTCGGTTTACAGGGGCATACACGCCACACAAAGAAAAATTTTCAAAATATCGCTGCTGCATACGCTTGCCATAGGAACCGCTATGCCGACGCGCGTGGCTTTGAACTGCAAAAAATTTTTCCTTGCAAGGCTGTGAAATTTTAACTGACATAAGCGGCGTAAGAGCAATGCAGCGACGAACAGACGCCGATGAGCCAATGTCAAATGGTTTTAACACAGCAATTTCGCCGTTAATATCCGTTAAAACCGTGTGCGCTCTTGCAAACTGAAGCTAATTTCCCGCTTAATATCTGCATGAGCGGTATTTTGTTTAACGGCGCCGCGGTTTTGAAAGCCGCCGCCGCGATGCGGTACGGTTCAGGCCGCATTATCCGTTTTGTTTTGCTTATTGCGGCGGCAAAGGCTGTGCGGGAACAATATTTAAGATTGCTTTTATTTTGATACATAGGGATTTTTGCCGTATTTTATAATTTTCATGATTGAAAAACATATGTACATATGTTAAATTATAATCACGGGGAGAAGAAATATAGGAGGTATGTTGAATTGGTTGAAAAAAGAGTTAAAATAGTTAACCCGAGCGGTATGCATGCAAAAGCGTCGGCGCATTTTATTTCCTTCGTTTTTAAATACAAAAGCGATATTAAAATTATAAGCGGCACAAAGGAAGCCAATGCCAAAAGCATACTCAACCTTATTATGCTGAGCCTTAATTACGGAGACGAAGTTATACTCAGGGCCGAAGGAAAAGACGAACAGCAGGCTGTCGATGAAATCTCCGCATTTATGGAAAATATGCGCGAGTAAGTAAAAATAATGTAAAATATATTTAAGTCCGTCAGGTTTTAAGCCTTTCGGGCTGTTTTTTATTTTTACAAATATTTTGCAATAAACAGCGTTTGGATTTTACAAGGCCGCATTATCATTGTCACTGTAAATAAACAAAAGGAGAATGATAAAAATGAAGAAAATATTAAGTGCGGTTTTAATGTTGTCAATGTGTACGGCGCTGTTTGCAGGATGTTCGTCAGGCAGCGACACACAGGCGTCTGCCGAAACGGATTCCAATACGCAGGCCGAAACTTCTGCCGATGGCGGCGATGAAGAAACCGGGGTCGGCGGCTTTGAAGGCGAAATTTCAGTTGTTTCAAGGGAAGACGGCTCAGGCACAAGGGGCGCTTTTATAGAGCTTTTCGGAGTTGAGGAAAAGAATGACGCCGGAGAAAAGGTCGACATGACTACTGAAGAAGCAAGCATTACAAACAGTACCGCCGTTATGATGACTACAGTGGCGGGCGATGAAGCGGCAATCGGTTATATTTCCCTCGGCTCGCTTAACGATACGGTTAAAGCGCTTTTAATCGACGGGGCTGAAGCAAGCGTAGAAACGATTAAAGACGGTACATATAAAATTTCAAGGCCGTTTAATATTGCAACAACAGACAATGTTTCGGAAACCGCACAGGATTTTATAAATTTCATTTTAAGCGATGAAGGTCAGGCTGTCGTTGAGGAAGCTGGATATATTTCAAACGGCTCGACGGGGGCGTTTGCAGGCGGAAACGTAAGCGGAAAAGTTGTTCTTGCCGGTTCTTCGTCGGTAACTCCCGTTATGGAAAAACTTAAAGAGGCTTATGTTGCGTTAAACCCAAATGTTGAAATAGAAGTTCAGCAGAGCGATTCTACAACGGGCATGAATTCTGTAATCGACGGCATATGCGACATAGGAATGGCAAGCCGCGAACTTAAAGACAGCGAAAAGGAAGCGGGGCTTAAAGATACGGTTATCGCAATCGACGGCATTGCGGTTATAGTGAACAATGAAAACCCAATCGGCGATATGTCAAGCGAAACTGTTAAAGCTATATATACAGGCGAAATTACGGACTGGAGCGAAGTACAGTAATCAAAGGTACGGGCCGCCTGCCTTTAAAGGCAAGCGGCCTGAATATTGTTTGTAAAGCCGGCGGCCGTGTGAAGGCGGGCTGGGTCGGTTTTGGCAAAACGGTCCTGAATAATATAAAAATATGCGCGGGGATTTTTTATGAATAAAGTGAATGAAAAAATAGCTAAATATATTTTCCTGATTGCCGCCTGCACGTCGGTTATTGCGGTGGCTGTAATATGCATTTTCCTTTTTGCCGGCGGGCTTCCGGCCATAGGGGAAATAGGGGCGGCGGATTTCCTTTTCGGCACGAAATGGAAACCCGGCAATAACATGTACGGGATACTCCCTATGATTTTAGGCAGTATATGCGTTACGGCGGGAGCGATAGCCGTGGGCGTGCCGATAGGTATTTTTACGGCGGTTTATATGGTTTATTTCTGTCCGAAACCGGTTTATAAAGTTATGAAGCCGCTGACTGAACTTATGGCCGGCATACCGTCGGTTGTATACGGTTTTTTCGGCCTTGTGGTTATGGTGCCGCTTATAAGGGAGGTATTTGACTGCAAAGGAAACGTAATGCTTACGGCGATACTTCTTTTGGGAATAATGATACTTCCTACTATTATAGGCGTAAGCGAAGCCGCCATAAGGGCGGTGCCGGGAAAATATTATCAGGGCGCGTTGGCTTTGGGCGCTACAAAAGAAAGAAGCATATTTTTTGCCGCCCTGCCGGCGGCCAAATCGGGAATACTTGCCGCCGTAGTGCTCGGCATAGGACGTGCTATAGGCGAAACAATGGCTGTGATAATGGTTGCCGGAAACCAGACGATGATGCCTAAAGGAATATTAAAAGGCGTAAGGACAATGACGGCGAATATAGTACTTGAAATGGGATACGCCGCCGATCTCCACAGGGAGGCGCTTATTGCAACGGGCGTTGTGCTTTTTACATTTATACTTATTATAAATCTTGTGTTTGCGGCGTTAAAAGAAAGCGGGGAGAGATAAAATGGATACGGCGGATACAGTCGGTGGCGTAAACTTGGCAAAGACGGCTAAAATGACAAATAAGCCCAAGGCGAAAAAAGATTTAATCAGCGTTCTCCTTAATTTACTTGTGAAGTTATCGGCTTTTTTAACGGTGGGAGCAGTCCTGCTTATAATAGGATATATAGTAATGAAAGGGGCGCCAAACTTAACGGCGGATTTATTTGCATGGGAATATACGTCGGATAACGGTTCATTGATGCCGGCGTTGGTAAATACTGTTTTTATGATTGTAATCGCGCTTATTATATCGGCTCCCATAGGTATTGCGGCGGCGATATTCCTTGTTGAATACTCGTCGCAGGGAAGCAGGCTTGTTAAAGTAATCAGGCTTACGGCGGAAACGCTTTCGGGAATACCGTCGATAGTTTACGGGCTTTTCGGGCTTTTGTTTTTTGTGACGGCGCTTAAATGGGGAATGTCGCTTATAGCCGGGGCATGTACGGTTGCGCTTATGATACTGCCGCTTATAATGAGAACGACGGAAGAGGCCCTGCTTTCAGTGCCTAAGGCGTACAGGGAAGGAAGCTTCGGGCTCGGCGCCGGAAAACTGCGCACAATATTCAGGATTGTTCTGCCTTCTGCCGTTCCGGGAATAATGGCGGGGATTATACTTGCCATAGGGCGTATAGTTGGCGAAACGGCCGCGCTTATGTATACTGCCGGCACTATCGCTGAGGCGGCAGGCGGAAAGGATTTCCTTTTCGATTCTACAAGAACCCTTGCGGTTCATATGTATAACCTTTCCTGCGAGGGGCTTTTTATAGATAAGGCATATGCCACGGCCTTTATACTTTTGATTGTTGTGATTGCGATAAACATGCTTTCTGGATTTATAGTTAAGAAATTTTCCAGGGACGGAGGAAAATAATGGATAAAATAACGGTTTCAAACCTTGATTTATATTACGGCGAATTTAAAGCGCTCAAAAACATAAACCTTAATATACCGGAAAAGGAAATAACTGCCTTTATAGGCCCCTCCGGATGCGGAAAAAGCACGCTTTTAAAATCAATCAACAGGATGAACGATATTGTGGAAGGGTGCAGGATAGAAGGTGAAATACTTTTAAACGGCGTTGATATATATAAGGATATTGACGTAAATATTTTAAGAAAAAGAGTGGGCATGGTGTTTCAAAATCCAAACCCGTTTCCCATGAGCGTATATGACAATATAGCATTCGGGCCGAGAACCCACGGCGTTAAAAATAAAAAAGAGCTTGACGCAATCGTTGAAAAATCGCTTCGTGACGCGGCTATTTGGGACGAAGTTAAAGACCGCCTGAAAAAAAGCGCGTTAGGCCTTTCGGGCGGACAGCAGCAGAGGATATGTATAGCCCGCGCCCTTGCCGTACAGCCGGAAGTTTTGCTTATGGACGAACCTACAAGCGCGCTTGATCCCATATCTACCCTTAAAATCGAAGATCTTGCGGCAGAACTTAAAAAGAACTATACCATTGTTATGGTTACCCACAATATGCAGCAGGCGGCGAGGATTTCTGACAAGACGGCATATTTTCATTTAGGTGAAGTAGTGGAATTCGGCGAAACGGAACAAATTTTCTCTATGCCGAAAAATAAACGCACAGAGGATTATATTACAGGGAGGTTTGGTTAATGAGAAAAAGGTTTGCACAGCAGCTTGAAATCCTCAACAGCGAAATGGTTGAAATGGGCGAGCTTTGCGAGAAAGCCATTAAAAACGCGGTACACGGCCTTGTGACCGGTGAAATGGGATATTCGAAGCTTGCGCGTCAGATGGCAGGAGAAATTGACGAAAAGGAACGATCGATTGAACAGCTCTGTTTAAAAATGATACTTCAGCAGCAGCCGGTTGCCGGGGATTTAAGGCAGATTTCCGCGGCGCTTAAAATGATAACGGACATGGAAAGGATAGGCGATCAGGCGGAGGATATAGCCGAAATAACACAGATGAACGATATTTCAACATGGGCTAAAAACGTGCCTGTCGCGCAAATGGCAAGCGTCGTTATGAAAATGGTTACGGAAAGTATCGACGCATATGTGGACAAGGATCTTGTTTTGGCAAAAAAAGTTATTGACGACGACGACACCGCCGACAGTTATTTTAACGAAATTAAAAACGAACTTATCGGCCTTATAACTAAGGACAGTAACTGCGGCGTTTATGCTATAGATTTGCTTATGATTTCAAAATACCTTGAAAGGATAGGCGACCATGCTACAAATATTGCGGAATGGGTTGAATATTCCGTAACGGGAATCCACAAAGGACAACACGACCAGTTGGGGCTTGTATAATTGCGCATACATGCTTTAGCTGATTTTTGATAAAGTGTATTGGCTGACGGTTACAATAATTCTTATATGCAATTTCCTCCAAATTTGCATGTTTACCCAATCCGCGGCCTATACATCTCGGGCTTTCTGTTTATTCTTCCTCCCAAGAGAATAAATACGAGGCCTTTTTTATTTGTACTGAAGCAGACGGTGCAAACGGAACTAACCGGAGTCTATGAGATTTGCTTTTATATTATAAATATGAGGTTTTGCTTTTTTCGCTTTGGATTTTTCAGATATCATGCATAATGGTTTTACGGATGCGGAATGGTAAGGACAGTTGCCGAGTTAAGGCCGCCATTAGCTGCTTAAAAGCAGTGAAAATGCGTGCCGAAGATGTGTTAAATAGTTTTGGGGCTATACTGTGCCGTTATGCCGGACTTACCCGTACATGCTTTGTAAACCGGGGTATAAATAATTTAAAATCGAAGGATATGTTAAAAATCAAATATGCTGACGCTGATTTGCGAAGTGTATAATAAATGAAAAGGCGTTTTATCCACGAGAAATTAACAGGATAAAACGCCTTTATAACTGGTATTACCTATTTTTTGTGAGAATATTACTTGCTTTTACAATCAGTATTCTTTACTTTGTAATCAGCCATACTTTGCTATAAAATGCACAGTCTAAATGCATGGTATGTACCGAACATATATTGCGCCCGTTTAAATGTTCATGCTTGCCATTGTGTTGGCGGCATAAGGCATTATGTATGTTGAAAGCTTTTCTTTACCGGTAAGCTTCTTGGCCAATTCTATGGCGTCTTCAACAGTTTCTGCCGTGTGAATGTCTGTTTTGGCAAACATTTCCGGCTTCATGCTGGATACAAGTATAAAATGGATTTGTGTCGCCACTTCAAAAAGCCTGAATCCCGTGAAACGTCCTATGCCGTAATTATCACGGAGATATATTTCCCTGTCAAGCATGTTGTCAAATTCAAAGGCGAATTTTTCGGTGTCGGGGTTGCCGAAACCTTCGCGGCATTCGGAAACAAGTATAAGAACGCCTTCTTTCGGCTTAATGGCGCCTATGGCGTTAAATACGGGTTTAACTCCCTGATAAAAGTTTATATCTTTTGGGTATCCGCAGGCAGAAGCTATTACGAGATCTGCTTGACGGTCTATTTTTACGCCGTCGATTTTTTTAACCAGCGCCGCCGCTTCCTCATGGGCTTTAATAACGTCGCCCGAGAAACATGCCGCTATTTTTTGTTCGCTGTTGACAACCGAATTTACTATGAAAGATATTTGTGCGAATTTTGCGGCTTCTATCATATCCATGTTAAGAGGATTGGTTTCGTCAAAAATACCGCAGGCGCAGGTTTCTATTGCTCCGCTTCCGGCCGGACCTGGTTTAAAATACATTTTATGGTTGTAGTTTATTGTGGAACGGCTTGAAATTCCCGGAAGTACGGTTTTCCTTCCGCCGCCGAACCCGGCTAAGAAATGGAAAACAACGCCGCCGACAAGTATCCTATGATCGCACGCCATAGCATGGGCATTAACCTGCATAACGTTTCCGTATGAAGAAACGCCGGTTTCCACAACTTCTCCGTCGCAAAGGTGGTTTTCTATCCGTATGCGTTTATAAAGATCCTCGCCGATAAGATTGATAAAATCTTCTTCTTCCTGAAGTCTGTGGGTGCCCACAGCGGCTATAAAAAGTATATCGCTGTCTTTAACGCCTATTTTATTGAGCTTTTCGACTAATATTTTGCATATAACGGCAGGTTTTGACCAAAGCCTTGTAACATCCGGAACAACTATGCATACTGTCTGCCCGGCCTTAACTATTTCTTCCAATTTAGGAGAGCCGATAGGGTTTTCAATGGATTTCCTTATTATTTCTTCCTCGTCAAGGCAAGGGATATCAACTTTATTTGGCTCAAGGACTTTTATTACATCTTCCTGAGGATATTCAAAGTCAATGTTTCCGTCGCCGTACCTGAAACTGTATTTAGCCATTTTGTTTCCCCCTTTGATAACAATAGACTGTAAATAAATGTAATAATATAATTCTATAATATCATTTGATAATTTTCATGTCAATTAATATATTCTCAGTATACTCGGATGCTGGAAGGAAGATAAAAAACGCCTTTTCAGGCGTTTAAAAGGTTTGTCGGTATGTTTTTATATTCGGTTTTCCATAAAGCGTAAAAGTTTTTTTAATACGCTTTATTTAAACTCCCTAATCATCCTTTCACGGAGAACATAAAGCTCCTCGGACAAATCGACAGGCACTGTGTGGGGGTTTGCCAAACGCCTATGCTCGTCCCAAAGGGTATTGAGCTCTTTTTGCGCGTATTCCCTGATTTCCATTGTTTTCGGCGAAGTATATACGCATTCGCCATTAACGAATACAGGTGTTAAAAGTTCCCTTAAATAATATGAACCGGGTTTGAGCTCCATCCTTTTCCATGTTGCCGTTTGGTCAAACAGCGTTAAAGGGTTGTTTTCGTCATAAGTTTCGTGTTCAAGGGTTATAAGGTCTGCTTTAATTTTATTTGTGGTTTTGTCATAAATCCTTATTACTTTTTTAATTCCCGGCAGGGTCACTTTTGAAGGATTATTTGAAAGCTTTATTTTAGGCACGAATTCGCCGGTTTCGTCAGTTTCGGCCGCAAGCTTGTAAACGCCGCCGAAAGCCGGACAGTCGTCGGAGGTTATAAGTTTTGTGCCGACGCCCCAAAGGGTTATTTTTGCTCCCTGAAGTTTAAGGCTTGCAATAAGGTTTTCGTCAAGGTCGCTGCTTGCGCTTATAATTGCGTCTTCAAATCCGGCGGCGTCGAGCATTTTTCTCGCCTGCTTTGATATATACGCAAGATCCCCGCTGTCAAGGCGTATTCCGTAGCCTTTAAGTGGATAGCCGGCTGCTTTCATTTCTTTAAAGCATTGTATAGCGTTCGGTATTCCCTGCTCAAGGGTATTGTATGTGTCCACAAGAAGAAGGCATGCGTCAGGAAACTTTTTTGCGTACGCCCTGAACGCTTCAAGCTCGCTTTGGAAACTCATTACCCAGCTGTGGGCATGGGTGCCCTTTACAGGCACGTCAAAAAGCTGGCCTGTAAGCACGTTGCTTGTGCCTACGCAGCCTCCTATAACGGCCGCCCTTGCGCCGTATGTGCCGGCGTCCGGTCCCTGCGCCCGCCTAAGGCCGAATTCCAAAACTGGATCTCCGCTTGCCGCCCATACAACCCTTGCGGCCTTTGTCGCTATAAGGCTTTGATGGTTTATTATATTTAACAATGCCGTTTCGACAAGCTGCGCTTCCATAATCGGCGCTTTTACCTGGAGTAGAGGTTCCATAGGGAAAACTACGGTTCCTTCCGGTATTGCCAGTATATCGCCTGAAAATTTGAAGTTTTTAAGATAGTTCAAAAATTCATCGTCAAATATGCCTAGACTTTTAAGGTAATTAAGCTGGCTGTCTGTAAATTTGAGATTTTTAATATATTCAATGGCCTGTTCAAGTCCACAGGTGATTGCAAAGCTTGCGTTTGAGGGATTTATCCTATAAAAAAGGTCAAAAACAACGGTTTTATTTTCCTGCGGCGAATTAAAATATCCCTGCATCATTGTAAGCTCATAAAGGTCGGTTAAAAGAGGCCAATTCTGAATATCCATGTGTATATACTCCTTTTTATAATATAAACATAACTATAAATAAATTAACAAACATTATACTCCGATTTTGCGGATATTTCAAACATATTTTTTAAAATCGCTTTCTGTTTTTAAATTCACCCCTTTACAAAAGAGGTTTAATAATATATAATCTAACGAACAGCATCAAGTTTTATCTTATTGCGGCAAATTCTCTTTGCCCGTCTGTTTTGCGAATAAAAAATCGGCGGCAAAACCGCCGTGACAAATATTTATATGTTAAAACGCAGTGATAAGGACAGTAAGCATTTTTCAAAAGCCAAAGCGAGGCGGGGAAGGTGGAAGCCCGCCGCAAGTAGGAAATGCCCAAAATCACCTTTTAGCGGCGCAGGCGAAATATTTAAGTAGCCGGCGACGGTTTTCCCTCCGTTAATCGGGCGGCGCTGTTTCGGCGCCTTCAAAGAGGGCATAATATATTTATGCCAATTCAGGTGGTACCGCGATCCCTCGTCCTGTATTTGCAGGACGGGGTTTTTTTATTGTTAATTAAGTTTTTAATATATTTATTATTTTAGGAGGAAAAGAAATGTACAGCAAAGTATCAACGAACCTTGACTTTGTGTCCAGAGAAAAGGCAATACTTGATTTCTGGAAAAAGAACGAAATCTTTAAAAAAAGTACCGAATTAAGATCCGGCGGCCCTAAGTTTACATGGTATGAAGGCCCGCCTACCGCCAACGGCAGGCCGCATATAGGCCATGTTATTACAAGGAGCGTTAAGGACATCATATTAAGATACAGGGTTATGAAAGGATATGATATTGTCCGCAAAGCGGGCTGGGATACCCATGGCCTCCCGGTAGAGCTTGAAGTCGAAAAAATGCTCGGCCTTGACGGCAAACCGCAGATTGAGGAATACGGCGTTGAGCCGTTTATACAAAAATGCAAGGAAAGCGTTTGGAAATATAAGTCCGAATGGGAGGACATGAGCGACCGCGTCGCTTTCTGGGCTGATATGGACTCCGCTTATGTAACGTACCACAATAACTATATAGAAAGCGTTTGGTGGGCGCTTAAAAAGATTTGGGACAAAGGCCTTTTGTACAAGGGACATAAAATCGTGCCTTACTGCCCTCGCTGCGGGACGGCTCTTTCAAGCCACGAGGTTGCTCAGGGATACAAAGACGTTAAGGAAATTTCCGCAATTGCAAAATTTAAAGTAAGGGATGCGGAAAACGAATATATACTCGCATGGACGACAACCCCTTGGACCCTTCCGTCAAACGTTGCCCTCGCCATGAACGAGAAGGAAACGTATGTTAAAATAAAAAAAGACGGCGAATTTCTCATACTTGCGGAAGCTCTCCTTAAATCTGTGCTGGGAGAGGACGCCGACTATGAAGTTGTTGAAACTAAAAAAGGCGCTGATTATGTGGGAGTGCGCTATTGGCCGCTTTTTGACTTTGTGGACGACGATGACAAAGGTTTCAGGGTTGTAACGGACGATTATGTTACGCTTACCGACGGTACGGGCGTTGTACACATTGCGCCTGCATTCGGTGAGGATGACGCCCGTCTCGGACGTAATTACGGCCTGCCTTTCCGCCAGTATGTGGACAGCCAGGGACTTTTTACAGAAGAAGTCAAACCATGGAAAGGCGTATTTGTTAAAGACGGCGACAAAATGGTGCTCGAATATCTCAAAGAAAAAGGGACTCTCTTTGCCGCTCTTAA
Source organism: Anaerotignum faecicola (assembly GCA_024460105.1). Classification (NCBI taxonomy): domain Bacteria; kingdom Bacillati; phylum Bacillota; class Clostridia; order Lachnospirales; family Anaerotignaceae; genus Anaerotignum; species Anaerotignum faecicola. Next base: position 480,815 of record JANFXS010000002.1, on the reverse strand, counting down.
TTTTGAACACAGTTATCCGTTCTGCTGGAGGTGCGATACGCCGCTTCTTTATTATGCAAGGGATACATGGTTTATCGAAATGACAAAGGTAAGGGACAGGCTTGTTGCAAACAACCGTACAATAAACTGGTATCCCGACAATATAAAAGAGGGCCGTTTCGGAAAATTCCTCGAGAATGTTATCGACTGGGGATTAAGCCGCGAACGGTATTGGGGAACTCCGCTTCCCGTTTGGGAATGTGAATGCGGATGCCGCCATGTAATAGGCAGTATTGAAGAACTTAAATCAATGAGCGACGACTGCCCGGATGATATTGAACTTCACAAGCCTTTTATTGATGCGGTTCATATCAAATGTCCGGAATGCGGAAAGCAGATGACAAGGGTTTCGGAGGTTATAGACTGCTGGTTTGACAGCGGCGCAATGCCTTTTGCACAGTGGCACTACCCATTTGAAAATAAAGAGCTTTTTGAATCGCGTTTCCCGGCGGACTTTATTTCGGAGGCCATAGATCAGACAAGGGGCTGGTTCTATTCGCAGCTTGCAATATCAACTTTGCTTTTTGACAGCACGGATTATAAAAACTGTATTGTTTTGGGCCATGTGCTTGACAAAAACGGAATTAAGATGAGCAAGCATAAAGGAAATGTTGTGGATCCATGGTATATACTCGACAAGCAGGGTGCGGACGCTATCCGTTGGTATTTCTATGTCAACAGCGCTCCATGGCTGCCATGCCGTTTTGATGAGGATGCGGTGAGCGACCAGCAGAGGAAGTTTATGGGAACTCTTTGGAACACATACGCTTTCTATGTGCTTTATGCCGAAATTGACCAGTTTGATCCTACAAAGTACAGCCTTGAATACGACAAGCTCCCTCCGATGGACAAATGGGTGCTTTCAAAGCTTAATTCGGTTGTTAAATATGTTGACGAATGTCTTAACTCTTATAAAATTACGGAGCCGGCAAGGGCTATGCAGGAATTTGTGGACGATCTCAGCAACTGGTATGTAAGAAGGAGCCGCGAGCGTTTCTGGGGCAACGGCATGCCGCAGGATAAAGTTAACGCATATATGACACTTTACACTGTTCTTGTTACAATGAGCAAGCTTGCGGCGCCGTTTGTTCCTTATATAGTTGAGGACATATATTCAAACCTTGTAAGGACTTTTGACAAAAATGCCCCTGTAAGCGTGCATCTTGCTGATTATCCTTATGTTAAAGAAGAATGGATTGACAAGGAACTTGAGGCTAACATGGATACGGTTCTTCAGATTGTAGTGAAAGGGCGCGCCGCAAGGAATACTGCAAACATTAAAAACCGTCAGCCAATCGGCACAATGTATGTCAAGGCAGAAAAAGAACTTCCTGAAATGTTTGTAAATACGATAGCTGACGAGCTTAATGTTAAAAATGTTGTGTTTACACAGGATACGGACGCATTTGCAGGATACAGTCTCAAACCTCAGCTTAGGACATTGGGGCCTAAATACGGAAAACTTGTTCCGAAAATCGGACAGTTCCTCGCTTCATGCGATTCAAGTTCATATGTTGCCGAATTTAAAAAAGGAAATTCAATTACATTTGAAATTGACGGTACTGAAATTAACCTTGCCGAAAGCGATGTGCTTATTGAAACTACGGAAAAGGCCGGCTTTATTACGGAAGGCGATTTAAAGGTGACGGTTGTGCTTGATACGAACCTTACCGACGAACTTATCGAAGAAGGCTTTGTGCGTGAAATTGTAAGCAAAGTGCAGACAATGAGGAAAGAAGCCGGATTTGAAGTTATGGACAGGATAAATCTTTATTTTGCAGGCAATGACAAAGTTAAATGTATTGCCGAAAAGAACGGAGATATGATTAAAGGCGACGTGCTTGCCGACAGCATATCTTTTGACGGCTTAAAAGGCTATGAAAAAGAATGGAATGTAAACGGTGAAAAGGTAACGATAGCCGTAGAAAAAAACAATAAATAATAAACGGACGTATCGGCTGACTTCCATAAAAAAGGGAATCCCCCGTATAATTTAGTTATACGGGGGATTTTCTATTTGCAGAATACAGAAAATGAAGCGTATTGCCATTATAATACGGCGCAATAAATTCATCCGCTTTACTTATGACGACGCTTTCGGCTGTTTTTATAAAGACAAGGGTATCTGTTTTAAATATTGGATACGCTTTATCGCTATTTAAATTCTCAAAGGAGTTTTTTTCTATTTTTCTTCATGACGATTTATCCGCTCATGAACGTTATTATGTGAAAATCTGCGCTCATAATCGCATATTTGCTTCAGTTTACAATGGCGCACACGAAACGCGGGGAAAAATTTTCAACATTTCCGTGCCGCATACGGTTTGCATACTTGCCTGAAGGCATGCCTGCATATTTGCGCCTTGATTAACGAAAAATTTTATCCATGTGGAGTCAAAAAGTTAAGAAAGGCATCAGCGGTTTAAGGGCAAGGAGAAAGCATGCAGGCGTTGCCGGCGAGGCTTCAAATGCTTTTGACGCCTATATTATTCCGTTAATGCCCGTTTCCAACAGTGTATGATCTTGGAAACCGAAAATAAGTATTTTAAATATAAAACGTTTGATTTTATTTAGTAGTACGAATGTATAAAAATTGCATACAACGGCAAAAATCTTAGGGCGGAGGATTATGGCATCGGTATGATTAAGGAGTTGTTTTTATGTCGATATAGTGGATTTGACCAACTTTAAAACAGTATATACTGCATTTTTTGTTATATTATTGGTAATTTTGACTGTTTCATATTTTACTTTGTACGTGGCCAATGAAAAATGTTAAATTTTAAACAAAATTTTACAAAAATAATTTGAGTTAATTAAAAAACTTCGGCATAAATATCATTTATTTTTATCGTTTTGTGAGTTATAATGATAATAAGTCTGTTGCCTAAGGCTTACAAAGAGTGTGCATGCCGGGACGGATGTTCCGCTGCGCTTATCTTCATGCGGAAAAGCCGCATATTTCCTTTTTGCGTACAAGCCGCGGTTTAAAACAAAGGCGGATACTTGACGTATGTATATCGGAAAGCGCGGGATGTCCGCATTACTGTGTACAGGTTATGTGAGATAAGGCAAATGTTGGCTTTATATAGTTTTTTTATTTTCAAGGGGGAAATTTTAGATGAAAAAGAAAATCACAGTTCCAGAAATCATGGCAACAAAAGGCAGCGACAAAAAACTTTCAATGGTTACGTGCTATGATTACACATCGGCAACGCTTGTAAATGCATCTAAGGTAGATATGATTCTTGTAGGCGACTCTTTAGGCATGGTTATGCTTGGCTTAAAAGGCACTGTAGGCGTAACGGTAGACGATATGGTTTATCATATTAAACATGTTGTAAAAGGCGCTCCTGACACTTTTGTCGTAGGCGATATGCCTTTTGGCGCATACAACGGCGACATAAACAAGGCTGTTGAAAATGCAACAAGGATTTTCGCTGAAGGCGGATGTGACTGCGTTAAAATGGAAGGCGGCATGAACGCCGTTCCTTATATTGAAGCTGTTGTTAAAGCAGGTATCCCTGTAATGGGCCACATTGGTTTAACTCCTCAGTCCTCAGCTATGATGGGCGGTTTCAAGGTTCAGGGCAAGAGCAACGCGGCGGCTTTACATCTTCTTGAAACAGCTAAGGCTGTTGAAAAAGCAGGCGCTTTCCTTATCAACCTTGAAGGCATGCCATCCGGCGTTGCTAAGAAAATTACAGAAGAACTTACAATCCCTACAATGGGTATCGGCGCTGGCCCTCACTGCGATTCACAGGATCTCGTATGGCCTGATATTTTAGGAATGAGCGACTGGGTTCCAAAATTTGTTAAGAAATATGCTGATTTAAGGACAATCGTAATCGATGCCCTTGATACATTCGCTGATGAAGTTAACACAGGCGCATTCCCAACTCCTGAATATTCATATAACACAAAAGTCGAAGGCTTTGAAGAGTAATTAAAACTATAATAAATCCACATATTATTTAAAAACAGCATTAAAAAACGCTGTAAAAGGCTGCCTGAATTTTAGGCAGCCTTTTTTAATACATAATAATAATTATATTGAGTTATTTATTTCATTCCGTTAAATATATATTAGGCATACTGCGTAAGAGGTTAAGTGAAAGACGTATATATGCTTACGGATGTTTAGCGCTTGCGGGAAGTATATGTATTTTAAGCGTTATTTTAATATGAAGGCGGAGTTATACATATAAGCGCCGTAGCTTCTTCGTCGTTTGGGTTAAACGCCTTGTGTGGAATATTTTGGCGTATATAAATACTATCGCCTTTGTAAAGTTCTATATTTTCATCGCCGAGATCGATTATGAGCGAGCCGGAAAGCATGAGTATACATTTTTCGGCATTTGTATGCACAGAATAGTCGTCGCGGCTCCAGCTTTTTCCTTTTACCTTTATTTCTATTATTTCAAGCGCAACAGGCTCGATTTCACTTGAAGAAGTCGGAGTTAAGAATTCATAAACTATGTTGCTTTTAGGGAAAAGCACTTTTCTGCGCTGATCAACCCTTACTACAACGGCATGCTTTTCGGTGTCGTCAAGAAGCGTAAACATAGGCACCTGAAGCGCCGCCGATATTTTCCTGAGAGATGAAATAGACGGATCAACAATTTCCCTTTCTACTTGCGATATATAGCTAGAAGTAAGCCCGGTGGCATCAGAAAGGTCTTTAAGCGTAAGTTTTTTGCTTTTACGCGTTTCTCGTATTTTCTTTCCAAGCATAAAATTCTCCTTTATATTTAAACAATTAAGAAATACTTTATATTATAATTTGTCTATATACTAATAATAAACGTAAACAGCCACGATTTCAATATAAAAATAATAAAAAATTAAATTTATATGTCGAATTATGATGTTATGTATCGAGAATATTTATGCGAGTTAACATATTTATTAATTTATACTTTAAAATATTTAAGTGTGTATTTATTATATGGTTAAATTATTAAATAATACTTTATTTTTTAAGTGAAACTGTCAAAAATTATAAGGCAATTTGATATAAATTTTTTTTATGGCTTTACATGAATTTTATGGCAAAATATGGAATTAAAGGTGTTTTTATTGATGGAAATGGGCTTATATGTCTGTGGAATAAGAAAAGTTTTTGGAACTAAGGTATGTTTTAAGAGTGTAATGTTATTATGGGGCAAAAATAAAACGGACTGCATACGAAAGCAGCCCGTTTTTGGCTTATTAGTTTTTTTTCCAGGCTCCAGGCGAAAACAGAAGCAGAAGCGGGAAAATTTCAAGCCTGCCCGCCAACATGTCGAACATAAGCACAATCTTTGAAAGCGGAGAAAAAATGGAAAAATTTCCGGCAGGGCCCACAAGGTCAAGCCCGGGGCCGGTGTTGTTTATGGTTGCGACAACAGCCGTAAAGTTAGTTGTAAGGTCGTATTCGTCAAAACCGATTATGAGCACGGATATGCCAAGTATAAGCACATATGTTATCAAAAAGATATTGACGGACCTAAGCTCTTCATGAGGTATTATTTTCCCATCCATTTTAAGCACTTTAACACTGCGCGGGTGTATTAGGTATGAAAGTTCTTTTCCTACAGTTTTAATATAAATTATAACCCTTGAAACTTTAATGCCGCCGCCTGTGCTTCCGGCACAGGCGCCTATACACATTATAATAACCAGCACTGTTCTTGAAAACTGAGGCCATTCGCTGAAATTAACAGTGGAAAAACCTGTTGAGGTCATAAGGGACGAAACCTGAAATATTGCATGCTTTAAATGATACCAAAAATTGCCGTCGACAAGGTGAAGGTTTATTGTAATCAGGGCAACCGCTATAATCATTATAAAGAAATAGCATTGTACTTCTTCGATTTTGAATGCATCGCGCACGCGTCCGAAAAGCAGTACATAGTAAAAACTAAAATTAATAGCGAACAGGAACATGAATAAAGCCGTTACCATCTGAACATAAGCGCCGTAGCTTGCCATACTGTCGTTTAATATTCCGAACCCTCCCGTACCGGCTGAACCGAACGTAATACATATGGCGTCGAAAATAGGCATATTTCCAGCTGCAAGGACTAAAAATTCTATTATTGTCATTACAAAATAAATAGCGTATAGTATAAACGCCGTTTTTTTCATTTTAGGGGCGAACTTACCTATGGAAGGGCCGGGGCTTTCGGCACGCATCAGGTGTATTGTCTGTCCGCCGGCAAGAGGGAGGATTGTCAATATGAATACAAGCACTCCCATACCTCCTATCCAATGAGTAAAGCTGCGCCAAAACAGCAGGCATTTTGAAAGCGCCTCAACATCCGATAATATGCTTGCTCCGGTTGTTGTAAAACCTGATACGGTTTCAAATACGGCGTCTATAAAGTTCGGGATCTCACCGCTTATATAAAAAGGCAGGGCGCCGATAATGCTTAGGACTATCCAGCTAAGCGCTACGGTCACGAATCCTTCGCGTGCAAAAAAAAGGGAATTTTTCGGCTTTTTTCGCATCATGATATATCCGCCTATTAAACATGCGACGGAACATACCGCAAATATTACGCCTGTCCGTTCGCCGTAAACGATGGCGGTTAAAAGCGGAAGTATCATAAAACTGCCTTCAAGGAATATAACCCAGCCTATTATATAAGATATAATTTGAAAATTCATAATAACCTCTAAAAATTAAATAATATTATTAATATCTGTAAGCCCTTTGTGGGTTGTAACAACTATAACCTTATCACCGACTTTTATGCTGTCTTTGCCCGAGGGTATAATAAATTGTTTTCCTCTTTGTATACTGCATATAAGGAGATTATCCCGCGTTTTTAAATGTTCCAATGGCACGTCGGTTACTTTTGAGTTTTCGGCTACGATAAATTCAAGCGCTTCAACCCGGTTATCGCACATGCGATAAAGCGTTTCGATATTGCTCCCAAGGGAATTTTGTTTTGCGCGTACATAGCGTATTATGTGTTCGGCAGTTATATTTTTTGGATAAATAACGCTGCCTATAGGGATGCTCTTTATAACCTCTTCAAATGAAATATGGTTAATTTTTGTTATTAGGCGCGCATTAGATATATGGTTTACATAAAGCGACAACATAACATTTTCTTCATCCATATCCGTAAGCGATACAAAAGCGTCGGTTTTTTTAATGCCTTCTTCCATTAAAAGCTGCTGGTCCGTGGCGTCGCCGTAAATAATCATTGCTTCCGGCAACAGTTCGCTGAGCAGTTTGCAGCGGTTTAGATTATGTTCTATTATTTTTACTTTAAGCCGCGACTTTAAAAGTATTTTTGTAAGGTAATATGCTATTGTGCCTCCGCCGGCAATCATAACGGACGATATGCGTCTGTTATTAACGCCCGCCATTTGGAAAAACTGTGCGGACCTGCCAACGGGAAGTATAACCGAAATAATATCGCCCGCTTCAAGGCATGAATTTCCGTCGGGAATAAATACGCTGCCGTTATGCTCAAGTATGCATATAAGGGAATTCATGTTTATTTTTGAGGGAAGTTCCCTTATTTTAATGCCGCTTAATATTGAACTTTCGGGAATTTTGAACCTTATGAGGTTAACGCGGCCCTGTGAGAATGTATCTACGTCTATAACCGATGAAAACTGAAGAAGCCGCGCCGTTTCCTCGGCGGCCGCAAGCTCGGGATTTATTGACATGGAAAGCCCGAGTTCTTCCCGTATGAAGGCTATTTCCTCGTAGTATTCGGGACTGCGTACCCGCGCTATAGTTTGACAGTTTCCGGCTTTTTTGGCTATAAGGCAGCTTAACATGTTTATTTCGTCATGGTTTGTAACGGCGATTAAAAGATCGGCGTTTTCAACTCCGGCTTCTTTTTGTATATGATAGCTTGTGCCGTTTCCTATAATGCCTTTTATGTCGAGGGTTGCAGATATATTCTGCAGCCTGTCGCCGTCTATGTCTATCATAGTTATTTCGTGGCCTTCGTCATTGAGCTGTTCCGAAAGGGTATAGCCGACTTTGCCGCTTCCTACAACAATAATTTTCATTTTTTCCTCCGTTTAATCAAGGCTCTTTGTATGGCAATTAATTTTGGCCTGTATTAAGAAACCCTTTCAAATGAAAGGGGGTCATGCATAGAAATTTTATGGAAAAGTGCGGCGTTTTAGCCTTTTAGCGAGTGTATCAGCAGACCGCTCCTGAGCTTAGGCTCAAACCATGTGGACTTAGGAGGCATTATAAGTCCTTTGTCGGCAATTTCCGTCAGTTCTTCCATAGAAGTCGGGAACATTGAAAATGCAATTTTCATTTCGCCTAAGTCAACGCGGCGTTCAAGTTCTTCAATGCCCCTTACGCCGCCGCAGAAATCAATGCGGCTGTCTGTACGGGGATCTCCGATTCCGAGTATCGGTGAGAGAAGATTGTTTTGCAGTATGGAAACGTCGAGGGCGCCGACAGTATCGTCAGGTATATTTTCCGGATCCGCCGTTAAAATATACCACTTGCCGCCGAAATACATGCCGAATTGGTGGGGCATAATGGGTTTAAAGGATTTTCCGAAATTATACGGCATAATAAAAAACTTTTCCGTAACTTTTTCTATAAATTCATTTTCCGAAAGTCCGTTAAGATCTTTGACAAGCCTGTTGTATTCCATTATTTTAAGTTCGCTTTGAGGGAATATTACCGAAAGGAAGTAATTAAATTCTTCGCTTCCGTTATAGCCCGGATTTTCTTCCCGGCGTTTTAGCCCCACTTTAACAGCGGACGCCGCCCTGTGGTGTCCGTCGGCTATATAAAGGCACGGCACTTCCTTGAATAATTCGACGAGGTTTTCTATTGTGTCTTTGTCGTCTATTACCCAAAGCGTATGGCTTACTTTATCCCAACATCTGAAGTCATAGGCCGGCTCATGGCTTGATATCCAGCTTTCCGTTATATCTTTTATACTGCCGTTATCTTTATAAGAAAGGAATATCGGCCCCGTATTTGCATCGCATGCGTCAACGTGTTTTATCCTGTCTTCTTCTTTTTCGGCGCGGGTAAGTTCATGCCTTTTGATAACGCCGTTTATATATTCGTCTATCGGGACGCATGCGACAAGCCCTGTCTGGCTGTGTCCGTCCATAGTAAGGCGGTATAGATAAAGGCAGGGACTGCCGTCCTGTATTAGGAGGCCGTTTTTAACCATGCTTTCTAGGTTTTCGGCGGCTTTTTCGTATACTTCCGCGCTGTAAGGATCTGTGCCTAAAGGAAAATCCACTTCAGCCCTGTCAACATGAAGGAAAGAAAGGGGATTTCCTTCCGCCGTTTGTCTTGCTTCGGCTTCATCCATAACGTCGTAGGGCAGAGCGGCTATTTCCCGCGCTTTGTCGGCGGTTGGGCGTATAGCTTTGAACTGTCTTATTGTAGCCATTAAAAACACCTCTGAATTTAATAATTGTTTAATCCGTATTTACAGGCTGAAAATGCGGAAAGTACATAATATTTAATGTTTTCAGCCGTTTTGATTTAAGCCGCCGTACAGCAAATACGGCGGTTTATTAACATCTATTAAATTATAATACCATATAACGGTAAAAAATCCAATAAATAAAGGCTGATTTTATTAGCGGTTAAATTAAGAAGCCTGTTATATATCCGCATATGTTGCCGTAAATTTTGAAGGCTCCTGATAATGGAAAAACGACGGCAGCCGCGGGACATTTGATTTTGAGTCGGAGCACGGCGCATATTTTAATTATGAAACAAGTGGAAAAACTTTTTTACGAAAAAAAACCGGCTTAAAATGATTAAAAATGATTTTAAGCCGAGGTTATATTTACTTTATTTTACACATTCAAATACAAGCGTTAAATGATGTTGAAATTATTGTTCCCTTACAATCCTTGCTTTTTTAACTCCGGGAAGCGCGCGAAGTTCAGCCAGAATAGTGTCGTTTTTGCCGCAAAGGCTGTCGAGGTCTATAATTGTGTACGCCCATTCGCCTTTGGATTTGTTAATCATATTGTCAATATTTAAGTTTTCTTTTGCAAATATTGCCGTCATGGAACCAACCATGTTAGGTATATTCTGATGTGCGATGGTAATTCTTGCTTTGCCTGTATAAAGCGCCTCGCAGTTAGGGAAGTTTACTGAGTTTTTAATTGTGCCGTATTTAAGGAACGCTTTAATTTCAATAGCGGCCATTTCCGCACAGTTTTCTTCCGATTCCGGAGTAGACGCTCCGAGGTGCGGTATTGCAAGCACGTTGTCAAGGTTTAAAACTTCTTCACTTGGGAAGTCGGTTATGTATTTATCAACAACGCCGTCGGCAAGGGCTTTTTTAAGCGCCGCCGTTTCTACAAGGCCGCCCCTTGAGAAGTTCAAAAGCCTCGTACCTTTTTTCATCATGCCGAAAAGCTCGTCGTTGAACATATTTTTTGTGTCGGCGTTAAGCGGCACATGAACCGTTATGTAATCGCACTGCGTAACGATTGAAGCTATGCTGTCTGCAAGTTCAACTTCGCTTGAAATGCTCCATGCGGAGTAAACCGAAAGGAACGGATCGTATCCTATAACTTCCATGCCGAGGGCAACGGCGGCGTTTGCAACAAGCACGCCTATTGCTCCAAGGCCTATAACGCCGAGCTTTTTGCCTTTTATTTCAGGGCCTGCAAACTGTTTTTTGCCACTTTCGACAAGTTTGTCGATATTTTCTTTGCCTTTGAGGCTGTTTGACCATTCTATTCCTTCAACTATTTTTCTTGATGAAATTAATATAGCGGTTAAAACAAGTTCTTTAACTGCGTTTGCATTAGCGCCCGGGGTATTGAATACAACTATGCCGTTTTCACTGAATTTGTCGATAGGTATGTTGTTTGTTCCTGCTCCGGCGCGCGCTACGGCAAGAAGAGAGCCGGGAGCTTCATATTCATGCATTTCAGCGCTCCTTACGATTATGCCGTCGGGATTTTCCGTTTTATCCGAAATTGCGAAAAGATCCGGCGGAAGCTTTGCGAGGCCTTTTTCCGATATAGCGTTAAGCGTCAATATATTATACATTTCTGTTTCCTCCAATTTAGATTATTTATTTTCAAGTTCAAATTTACCCATAAATTCAACAAGCTTTTTAACGCCTTCAATAGGCATGGCGTTATACATGGATGCCCTCATGCCGCCGACTGTGCGGTGGCCTTTAAGATTTACAAAGCCTTTTGCTTTTGCTTCGGCGATGAATTTCGCATTTAATTCTTCCGTAGGAAGTACGAACGGTGCGTTCATAAGTGAACGATCTTTGGGAACAACCGTGCCTTTGAAAAGCTTTGAATTGTCAAGGAAATCATAGAGGACGGCCGCTTTTTCCTCATTTATTTTCTGCATTGCTTCGACGCCGCCCATATTTTTAACCCATTCAAACACAAGGCCGGCAAAATATATCGAATATGTAGGAGGCGTGTTGTAAAGGGATCTTTCTTTTGCATGGGTTGAATATTTAAGCATTGTAGGAGTAAAATCCATTTCGTTTCCTATAAGGTCATTTCTGATTATAACGACTGTAACGCCTGCCGGGCCGAGATTTTTCTGCGCTCCTGCAAATACAAGGCCGAATTTGGTAATGTCATATTTTTCGGCAAGTATGTTTGAACTCATGTCGGCGGCAATAGGAACTCCGTTTGTATCCGGTATTTTACTGTCTGGAAAATGTGTGCCGTAAATGGTGTTGTTAAGCGTCATATAAAAATAATCGGCTTCTTTATCGAATTTGGACGGGTCAAGTTCCGGTATGTAGTTAAAGACTGTATCTTCGGAAGAAGCCACAACATTAACTTTTCCGTACCTTTCGGCTTCAGAAATGGCTTTTTTGCTCCATTGCCCGGTTTTAACAAAGTCGGCTTTGTTGTTTTTATTCATAAGGTTAAGCGGAATCATGGCGAACTGTGTGCTGCCGCCGCCCTGAAGGAAAAGCACCGTATAGTTGTCAGGTATAGCCATAAGCTCCCTCAAAGTCGCTTCGGCGCCGAATATGATTTCTTCATAATCTTTTGAGCGGTGGCTCATTTCCATAACGGACATACCTGTATTTTTATAGCACACAAATTCTTTTTGTGCTTTTTCAAGAACTTCCAAAGGAAGCATTGAAGGACCTGCTGAAAAATTAAATACTCTGTTCATATATATTCCCCCTTGAAATAATTGGCATAATTTTATATAAAAAAACTTCCGTCCCAAAAGCCGCCGTAAAAGCGTATATCTTTGGGACGGAAGATATTCCTCCGCGTTGCCACCCGAATTGACATGTATAAACATATCCTCTCATTGCCGCTTTAAAGGGCGGACCCTTCCGACTCGTCGCCGGCAACTACAAAAGTGGAACGCCTGATATACGCAAACCCGGTTTTCACCAGACACCGGTTCTCTGAATAAGCCTTTTCAGGTTTAGCTTTTGTCATTGTTATTTTAGCTGTGTACATTTGTCTTTTAAAAAGTAACTGATAACGATTATATCACAACAAATTATTTTTGCAATAGGTTTTTAAAATTTTACAAAAAACATATATTATTTTTTTGCAAAACGCCTTAATTTTGATAAAATTTCATTATTTTGAAAGTGGAAAAACCTTTTTGACATAATTTTTTCAGGAATTATTAACAGTTTAAAATTTAATTTTTGTAAAATAATAATAAAGCATTTTAATGTTTAAAATCAATTAGAGAAAGGCGGTAAACAATATGAAAAAATTTACAACAGGCGTTGTATTGGGAGGGCTTATGGCCCTTGCAGGCACAGAATATATGCTTATGAATAAATCGGCCAAAAGAAAAATGGTGAGAAAAGGCAAGAAGGTTTTAAACAAGGCGGAAAACATGATTGACGATATTTCAAACGGAGACGTTTGGTAAATTAATAATGACTAAAAGAGGCCGGAAATTCCGTTTTCTATTTGCGGGAGATTTCCGGCCGTAATTTTATTTTTTCTTTTTTAAAGGGCTTTTGGATCCGTCGCTTTCGACAATTTCTATCCTGTCAAGCTGGGAACGGAGATTTTGCCTGAATGCGTTTATATATTCCCTTCTCAAAACGTCCCTTTCAGCTTCTTCCTCTTTTGTAAGGCCGACTGTTTTTGCTTTTTTAGCAAGCTCGTTAATTCTCGATGTGACAGATAATTCCTCATTTTCGTTCATATGAAAACCCCCGTTTCATTGGTTAAAGTGATTATAATATATCATACAAATATATGCTTTACAATATTATAAGCTTCCGATTTGTTCGATTATGACCTAATAATTACGATTAGCAGTGTCTGCTGACAAACTCGGAAAGGTTATATAATGGATAATACTGCGGGTTTAATTCTTTATGATTGGTATCGGGAATGGAAAATGAAAAATGACGAAAATATTTCAAATTTCGGTTTAAAGGATAAATTCCATATCGGAAAAATGTGTGAGCAAACAAAATAAATCGTAGGATTGGAATAAATTTGAGCCTTTTCGCAATTCCGGAAAAGTAAATTTGTTCAAAGATTTTTAACCGGGAGCAAGATAGTATATGCCTGAATTTTTTTAAGATAAAAGCTATTGAATTTGGTACGTATGAAAGGATTTTTGCCTATAGAATCGATATAAAGATACTTTTTAAATAAAAACCCTGCGTATTGCTTTAAAGGGCGTTACGCAGGGGGGTGGTTCAGCTCAGGATTTCTTTATTAACTATGTTATACGGGGTTTTGCCGCCGAGAAAGGCGCATATACCGTTCATTGCTTCTTCAAACATATTTATCCTCACCTGAAGGGTTTGTGTTCCGACGTGAGGCGTCAAAACGGCGTTGTCACATTCTTTAAGCTCGCGGCTTACGTTTGGCTCAAACTCGAAAACGTCAAGCGCCGCGCCCTTCAAAGTACCGTTTTTCAGGGCTTCGACAAGCGCGGATTCTTTAACGACCGGCCCCCTTGCGACATTTATAAGATAGGAGCCTTTTTTCATTATAGAAAGCGTTCTTTCGTTTATAAGGTGATGGTTTTCGGGGGTGTAAGGCATATGGAGGGAAACGCAGTCGCATTGGGAAAGAAGTTCGTCAAGAGGGAGATATGAAACCTCCAGATGTTTTTCGTCCTCTTCGTTTAAGCGGTACGGATCATAGTATTTAACGTCCATTCCCAAAGCGAGGGCCTTTTTCGCAACGGCTTTTCCGATTCTTCCAAATCCAACAATACCAAGGGAGTGGCCGAATATCTCGGTTCCCACGTCGGAAAATGCAAAACGCGGCCATTGGCCTTCTTTGACGCTTTTATCATATGAGGCTGTATTTCTCATAACAGTCATCAGAAGGGCTATTGAAAGTTCGGCTGTTGCTTCTGTTACTGTATTAGGGGTATTTATAACGGCAATATTTTTTTCGGTTGCATATTTTACGTCGATACAGTCAAAACCCACGCCGAGGTTTGCTATAACCTTTAGTTTTTTTCCGGCGTCGATAACTTCTTTGTCGGCCGTGGAAAATATGAGAAATATGCCGTCGACATCGCTTATATGCTCCAGTATTTCGGATTTTGAAAACTGTAGTTTTTCTTTGTCGGGACAAATGAATTCAAGCTGGTTTTTAAACGTTTCTCTGCATTTATCAGGGACCCATTGGGTTAAAAGTATTTTTTCCATTGTATTCTCTCCTTTGCATCTGATTTTCCGGTTATTAAACGCTGTTTGTAAATACGAGTTTATTTTCTGTTTAATTGTATTATATATGTAAAAAATATGCAAATATTTATTGCATTTAAAAAGGCAGGTTTTGGAACCTGCCTAGATTTGTTTCAATAAAAACGAGGTATCTTTTTTAATTTAAAATATTGTCATTACTGTAGACGTATTATTGTAAGCGAGCAGTCCGTTATAACAACTTCATCGCCTTCAAGATACACAGTGAGCCTTATCGGCGCATCGGTTACGAGTATTGATGTCGAAAGGGTGACGCTTGCGGATTCTCCTGTCGATCTGAAAATATGACGTGAAGGGGAACCGGGTATAAGAGTTCCGTCTGAGCGAAGCTCTATTGTTATTGACGTCGGTATTGTGCTTCCGGAGCTGGCAACGACTGTGCAGTGGAAGAAAGCCTGATATACGCCGTTGTTGACTATGCTTATTTCAGTTGTTCCAGGCGTGTAATCAAAGGACTGTGAGTTCACATATGGGCTAGCGGTAAATTTAATTTCGCCTACGCCTGATATAATTTTTGGATCTGTGTCCACAATAGCTAGGGATTGAACTGTTCCGCCGGCAGCGCCGCGTGGGATCGTAAAATTAAGGACAGCGTCTTGGCTTGTTCCTGAATTGGTGATAACTACATTTGTTCCAGGTTCACCGGTAGTAACTGCTCCGACAGTAATCGTTGCCGCCTCGCCCTGAGGCCCAGTTTCACCCTGAGGACCTTGAGGACCGGTTTCGCCCTGAGGCCCTTGAGGTCCAGTAGCGCCGGTTTCACCTTTAGGCCCCTGAGGCCCGGTAGCGCCAGTAAATCCGCGTTCACCCTGAGGCCCCTGAGGTCCGGTTTCACCCTGAGGACCTTGAGGACCGGTTTCGCCCTGAGACCCTTGAGGTCCAGTAGCGCCGGTTTCACCTTTAGGCCCCTGAGGCCCGGTAGCGCCAGTAAATCCGCGTTCGCCCTGAGGCCCCTGAGGACCGGTTTCACCCTGAGGTCCTTGAGGTCCAGTAGCGCCGGTAAATCCACGTTCGCCCTGAGGCCCCTGAGGTCCGGTTTCACCCTGAGGCCCTTGAGGCCCGGTTTCGCCCTGAGGTCCTTGAGGTCCAGTAGCGCCAGTTTCACCTTTAGGCCCCTGAGGCCCGGTAGCGCCAGTAAATCCGCGTTCGCCCTGAGGCCCTTGAGGTCCGGTAGCGCCGGTAAATCCACGTTCGCCCTGAGGCCCCTGAGGCCCGGTTTCGCCCTGAGGCCCTTGAGGTCCGGTAGCACCGGTAAATCCACGTTCGCCCTGAGGACCGGTTTCACCCTGAGGTCCTTGAGGTCCAGTAGCGCCAGTTTCACCTTTAGGCCCCTGAGGTCCAGTAGCGCCAGTAAATCCGCGTTCGCCCTGAGGCCCGGTTTCGCCCTGAGGCCCTTGAGGTCCGGTAGCACCGGTAAATCCACGTTCGCCCTGAGGTCCGGTTTCACCCTGAGGTCCTTGAGGTCCAGTAGCGCCAGTTTCACCTTTAGGCCCCTGAGGCCCGGTAGCGCCAGTAAATCCGCGTTCGCCCTGAGGCCCGGTTTCGCCCTGAGGCCCCTGAGGCCCGGTTTCGCCCTGAGGCCCTTGAGGTCCGGTAGCACCGGTAAATCCACGTTCGCCCTGAGGTCCGGTTTCGCCCTGAGGTCCTTGAGGTCCGGTAGCGCCAGTAAATCCGCGTTCACCCTGAGGTCCCTGAGGCCCGGCCGGTCCGCGTGCTCCCTGAGGCCCCATAGGACCTCTTGGCCCCTTAGGGCCGATACAGCAGCATGAACTGCATGAACCGCAGCATGAACTGCCGCATGAACATGAATTGCCGCAGCATGAATTATGATTATTTTCATTATAATAACTTGCCATTTTAAACATGTCCCTTTCATTGACTGTTTCTATAATATATGCATGGAAAGGGACAAAGGTTATTGTTTTGTTAAAGAATTATAAAAAAACCGACATATCCTGTAATTGCACCAACCGCTGCACCCCATATAACATCTCTTGGGTAATGCACGCCGGTTAGAACGCGGGTAAGGCATATTATAACGCTTGTTGCGCCTAAAAGTATTCCGGCAGGCGGATATATATAATATACGGCAATAGATATTATAACGGAACTTGTGGCATGACGGCTTGGGCATGCTTTCCCGGGAGAATGGGGGAGAAGAGGCTCAAATTCGAGTTCTTCAAACGGCCGTTTTAGATTAAGGCGGCTCCTTACTGCCGAAACAATAAAAAAGTTAAGCCATGGTATAAACGCTACATAAAATACTCTTTTATCCATATTAACTGCAAGATAGATAAGGGTTAAATAAAATCCCCATGTTGTAACAAGCGGCATGCGTTTGTCCAAAAACAGCACGGCTTTTTTTAATTGAGGGCGGGAATTTATATAGTCTATTAATGCATACATATAATGTTTGGTTTCCATAAAATATTCCTTTCAGAAAATATATTTGCCTGATAAAGATGAGAACAGGCTTGTATTTTAATACGGTATTCCTAATTTTACTATATAATAATTTTTTTTGCAAAATGTAACAAGTTTAAGTTGTCGTTTATATAATGCTAGTAACTATCTAAATTCAGGGGGTAAATATATGCCCGATATAAGTTGCCTTTCAAAAGCGGAGATGCAGAAGGAATATATTATCGTAGACGTTATAGGCAGCACGGAAGAAAGAATACGGCTTTTCGATCTTGGTTTTTCGCCGAAAAGCAGGGTTACGCCTTTATATAAAGCAATGTGCGGCGGTACAACGGCGTTTCTTATTAAAGGGACGCTGATTGCAATAAGGCAGGAAGAGTGTGAAAAAATACTTATAAGCGTGCCTTTCAGGGGGGATGGAATGTGAACGGAAAGCATGTTATAGCTCTTGCCGGTAATCCGAACACAGGAAAAAGCACTATATTTAACGCTTTGACGGGGCTTAACCAGCATACAGGAAACTGGTCGGGAAAGACTGTTGCCAATGCAAGCGGTTTTTTCAGCCATAAAGGCGTTGATTTCAGGATTGTGGATTTGCCCGGTATTTATTCGGTTTTAAGCGATACGGCCGAGGAAAGATGCGCAAAGGAGTTTATAGTAAACGAGAAGCCTGATATGGTGTTGGTAGTAGCGGACGCCACTTGTATTGAACGAAACCTGAACCTTTGCGTGCAGGTTGCAGATTTAACGGACAATGTTATATTGTGCCTTAATTTAATGGATGAAGCAGACAAAAAAGGAATGGAAATTGACGTTGACAAACTTTCGGAATATTTGGGAATACCCGTTATACCTGCCAGCGCAAGAAACGGGGAAGGGATCAAGGAGATCAAAGACATGGCAGTGGATATTGCTTTAGGCAGGAAGAAGGTTAAGCCCTTAAAAGCGGGAATTTCGGAACTGAAATTTGACGAAGCCTGCCTGAAAACAATTTCCATTGCAGAAGAAGCCGCAAAAACAGCGGTAATAAAAGATAAAAAAGAAAGCCTTCAGGTTATGGCCGACAGGATAATACTTTCAAAGAAATTCGGAATACCCGTGATACTTCTTGTGTTGGGGATAGTTTTTTGGATTACTATCGTCGGCGCTAATTATCCTTCATCGCTTTTAATGGAGTTATTTGCAAAAGGCGAAGCCGCGCTTAAAACGAATTTGGCGTTCCTTCCGCCGTGGCTTTGCGGGATATTGGTTGACGGTATGTTCAAAACGTCCGGATGGGTAATTTCAGTTATGCTTCCTCCGATGGCCGTTTTTTTCCCGCTTTTTACATTTCTTGAAGACATAGGCTTTTTGCCGCGTATTGCATTTAATCTGGACGGCTTATTTAAAAAAGCGGGAGCCCATGGCAAACAGTCGCTGACAATGATGATGGGGTTTGGCTGTAATGCCGCGGGGGTTACGGCCTGCCGTATTATCGAAACGCCGAGGGAGAAGCTTATGGCGATTATAACGAATAATTTTGTGCCGTGCAACGGCAGATTAGCGCAACATATAAAAGGGCGACAAAATTATTCCCAGGCGCATACATGCTTTATGATTACATAAGGCGACGTTTTTATGAAACGGACGGAGAGGAAATAATATGGCCGCGTTAAGGGTTTTATTTTGTTATGGGCGAAAAATAAAAGCTCCCGTATTCTGTACGGAAGCTTTAATGTGATATTAAGTTTTGCTTTTCGGCAAGGTTAAATTTTTTATTATAAGATCGACAACGGAAACTTTTTGCCGTGCAGTCAAATGAGAATAGGATCTGTACAGTTCCCTTTCTATTACGGAAGCATGAAATTCATTTATTCCGCTTTTTAAAGAAACCGGACGGCAGTTGGGAATTACGGTAACGGTTATGTTTCGGATTTTAACGTTTCTCATGGCAGCCACCCAATATGTAAATGATATTTTATAATATGAATGAAAATTATGTCCTATTCTTTTTAGGAAAGGGTATGGGGAATAACCGTTTTAATTTCGTCATAATACAATAATATAAAATAATTGTAAAAAATTTATTTACGGCAGGTTTGAAATATAAGCCTTTAAAAGATCTGTATAGCCGCAGTTAAAGGCGGCAGTTTTTATGTATTTACCGTAAGTAATAAAAATAATCGAATATAGAAAGCCGGTGTAAGAAAGGTGAAATTTTTTATATACAGCAGAAAATCAGTATATACGGGCAAAGGCGAATCGGTTGAAAACCAGGCGGAAATGAGCAGGCAGTATATATTTTCAAAGTTCGGAAACGAGGAGGAGTGCAATATCGTTGTTTATGAGGACGAAGGGTTTTCAGCAAAAAACACAAAAAGGCCAGCATTCCAGAAAATGATAAGAGATATGAAGGAAGATAAGCCCGATTATGTTGTTTGCTACCGATTGGATCGCATAAGCAGAAGCGTAAGCGATTTTTCCGCCCTGATTGAGGAACTTAATGATATGGGAATTTCTTTTCTGTGCATAAAAGAAGAATTTGACACTTCAAAACCAATGGGCAAGGCAATGATGTATATTGCTTCTGTGTTTGCGCAGCTTGAAAGGGAAACGATAGCGGAGCGGGTGAGGGATAATATGCTTATGCTTGCCAGAACGGGCAGATGGCTGGGAGGCAATACGCCGACGGGATTTACTTCTGAAAAAGTACGGGATGTTATTATCGACGGAAAGGAAAAGACATCTTGCCGGCTTAAATTTGACAATGAAGAAATAGAAAAAGTAAAAATAATATTTGACAAAATGCTGGAACTTCATTCTATAGCGGGCGTAAGCAAATATTTGATTAAAGAAAACATAAAATCGCGGAACGGAAAATTTTTTTCTCCTGTCAGTATCAGGGAAATACTGTCGAATCCCGTATATTGCATTGCCGATAAGGAAGCGAGGGATTATTTTGCGGCGCAAAATTCCGATTTGTGTTTTGAAGAGAGCGAGTGTTCTCAAAAGTATGGCTTGATTTCATATAATAAAAGGGACTACAGAAAAACGAAAGCGCCGCGGAAATCAAAAGACCAGTGGATTATTGCCATAGGAAGGCACAGAGGCATTGTTTCCGGCAAGAAATGGGCGGAAGTTCAGTATTTGATGGATACAAACGGTTTTTCAAGAAGCGAAATGAAACTGCATAATGATTATTCTCTGCTTTCGGGGCTTATATTCTGTAAAAACTGCGGCGGGCGTATGTACGCCAAGGCACATTCTAAGATGAAGGAAAACGGAATTTTTTATTATATCTGCCAAAATAAAATGCGCGGCGGAGTTTCGTTTTGCGGAAGCGGCAACCTTAACGGAAGGCAGACGGACGATATTGTATGCGGACATATTGCGCAGTATATGCAAGGGGATTCGGATATATGCAAAATACTGGAAAAACTTAAACGCGATATAAGGAACGAAAGCGGAAAAGACGCTTTGGATATATTGGATGCAAAGATAAAAAAATGTAAGGACGAAACGGAAAATTATATGGAAACATTGTCCACAGGCGGTTTGGGAGAGGTTTTTATTCAAAAGGTGAATAAAAAAATAACGCTTTTGGATAAAGAAATAGAACGGCTGGAAGCGGAGAGAAAGAATGTCATGTCGGCCAAAAACAGGCTTGGCGGCAACAGTATTGAGCTTGCCGAGGCGGCTGACGCTTTATCGGATTTAAAAGGGAACTTTGACAAATTTGACGTGCATGAAAAAAGGGTTTTAATCCGAATGATAGTTCAGAAAATTGAGTGGGACGGAAAAGATTTAAATATTTTTGTTTATGGAAATTAAATAAATATACATTAAAATCGGCGTTTTGAATGTAAAAATACCGAAAACGCCGACAGAGTTTATTGCAATACAAAGGTGTGCAGATAGAGCTGGCCGGTTTGGCCTGAAAAATATTCCGCTGCCGAAAATGCCGGGGCATGTTTATGCAGGCGATAGGTTTTGTATGGCTTATGCTGTGATTTATAATTTTTTATCCGTTCATTTTAATATAAAGCGCATGACATTGTTTTATAATCCGCGCTTGGAGTTTGTGCGGCAGAAAGAAAAAATAAAACGCCCCGCCGCAAAAAAAAATATATGTTTCGGCAGTAAAGAGGGATTTATCTGCCGGATTTGCAGCGGGGCGGGGCGTAATCGGATATTATTTATTAAAAGTATTTTCCTGTTCTTCCCTTAATTTCCATAAAGTTGTTTCGCTTCTGTCTTCAATCATATCATATGTAATAATTTCGCCTGCTTTAATATCCCTTACGGCTTTGTTGCCTGTTATCATATGTGCCGGGACAGGGTTTCCGGGGGCTTTTTTTGTTGCCGGTATGATAGTTGCTTTAAGCCTTAAGTCATGATCGTTGCCTAATGTATCGCCTGCTTTGATGTCTACAAGAGCGGTTTTTACAAGATCATAGTTCGGAACGTATTCAAGCGATCCTGTGTCAAGGCCGAGAAGCTCCATTGTGAGTATTGTTGTTGAAACTTCAACGCCGCAAAGGTGGTAAGGACGGTAAATTACCGCAGTTGAACGGTCATAATTAGGTATCTGGCCTTTTGTTGTAAGTATATAGTTTGAATATGCGTTGTCGCATTTTACAACCATAAATACGCCGCCGCCCATTCCGCTTTCATCGTGGCGGCGCATGTTTGTATGTACGTCAATCATGCCTTCTTCGTCATATATGCCGTTATTTTTCTTAGAGCAGTATGCAACTGGCAGTTCGGTTATCCTGAGCGAACCTTCGGTGAGGGAATGGCTTACAGGCTTGAGGCCGGTAGCGTTTGCCATCATTGTAAGTTCACAGAGGTCAAAGGCGCCTGTACCGGGAAGGGCGTCAAGTATCTCTTTTCTTTTGGCAATATATTCTTCGGCTTTGCCTTCCGGTATCATTTCAAAATATTTGATATGGCTGTCGGGAATATCAACCTTACAGTCCTCATGTACCGTGATTCCGTCGGCGGCGATTGAAACGGTTTTATTTTTTTCATCAAGTATAAATTCGCCGTCGCGGGCCTTGCCGGCGGAAATAACAGTAAGGCCTATTGTCCTTGCCCATTCTACCAATGCCATAAGAAGGGCGGGCTGGTCGCCGTCTACAGGGGAATAAACAGTTCCGAGGTCTTTTGCTTTTTTCTTGAGTATCGGGCCTATAACGGAATCCATTTCTTTGCTGATAGCCGCAACTTTTTTACCTTTTTTGATTGCGTCAAGGCAGATTTCGGCGCCTACTTCGGGAACGCCCGTGCCTTCTGCAACAACATTGATACTTGGTATGTCGTTAACCATCATGGAATTGTCGGTATAGACATATTTGCCATCTTTAATAAGTTTTTCCGCTTCGGCGGCGTCGTTTGAATAAACGATTAAGCTTTCGTCAATCTCGGCTTTGATAAAAGCATTTTTTGCGTTTTCAAGGTTTTTGTCGGCTACAACGCATACTTTAAGCTGTTTTGTATATTTTTGCTGCGTTACTACAGCCGTGCCGAAATGTCCGGCGCCTATAATCGCTACGAGAACATCGTCTTTTTTGGGGCTTGCTTTAAATAAATGGTGATATAACATATTTTTTTCTCCTTTCGATTGTCAATAGAATTTTTATTGCTTTGGTTCGTTGTTTTTATTTAGAGCAATTTTTGTGCCAACAGCATGCAGTTGTTTACGATTTGGCATTTTATATAAAAATTATCTTATATTACACATAAAACGATGTTTTTTGTGTAATATTTGCATGTCTGAAACCTATATTAGGATGTTTGTGTTGCAAAAGGCGGTGTTGTGATGTATTATATGCAACATATTAAAACGGTTGCTGAGGAGGAGGATTTTTATGATAAAGATACATTTTATTTCACCGTACCCGGAATTGAGAAAGACTATAGACGCGGTTTTTGAAAACCACAGGTTCAGCGGGCGTATATCAAAGACGGTTTCCGTTGTTGCCGTAAATGAACTGCCCGAGATTAAGATTGGAAACTGCGATGTTATTATTGCGCGCGGATATGCCGCGCAATATCTCGTTGAGGAAGGAATAAATATACCTGTTGTGGATATTGATATATCCGCTTATGATGTTTTCAGATCCGTTCAGGAATGCAGCAGCCTTTACAGCCCTAAAAAAATAGCGTTTATAGGATTCTACAGCGCGTTTTCGGGCGTTGAAAGTTTTACGGAAATGCTTGGCTGTCAGGTTAAGGTTTATGTGCCGAAAGATTATGACGAAATCGACAGAATTTTAAAGACGGCGTTGTCCGAAGGATGCGACGCTGTGGTTGCCGGGCAGTATGTCGTTAATAAAGCAAAAAAAATGAGGATTAATTCCACATTAATAAGAGTTGGGGAAGAAGCGGTTTACAGGGCTATAGACGAGGCCGTCAGAACATATGAAATAGTTACCCAGGAAAGGATTAAAAGCAAGGTTTATGAAATTATAACGCACAACTCCAAAGACGGCATACTTTATATAGGAAGGGACGGCGATATTCAGGCGTGCAACCAGGTAGCGCTTGATATGTTTGGAGTTGCAAGTTCGCTTTATACTTTGGAGAACAATTTTCCGCAGCTTTTTGAAGGATATAAAAGAGCCCTCGAAAAAGGCGAAGAAATAGCAGGGGAACTTAAAAATATTAAAAATATAACAATTTCCATAGACTATGTGCCCGTTGTAGACGGAGGGCGGGCAGAAGGCGTCGTTATTACGTTTCAGAATATAACCAAAGTTCAGCAGATTGAAAGGGATATAAGGAAAAAACTCAGCGACAGGGGGCTGTATGCCAAAAATGAGTTTTCGGATATTGTACATGAGAGCAGTGTTTTGGATGAAACTATAGAGATTGCAAAAAGATATGCCGTTTCATCTTCCAATATAATGCTTGTAGGCGAAACCGGAACGGGAAAGGAAATATTTGCTCAGAGCATACATAATGCAAGCAAAAGGAAAAAGGGCCCTTTTGTGGCCGTAAACTGCGCGGCATTTCCCGAGAACCTGCTTGAAAGCGAGCTTTTCGGATATGTGGAGGGGGCTTTTACGGGAGCGGCAAAGAAAGGGAAAATGGGACTTTTTGAATTGGCGCATAACGGAACGATATTCCTTGACGAAATAGGAGAGATCCCAATGAGTATGCAGAGCAAGCTTTTGAGAGTGCTTCAGGAAAAAGAGGTGAGGCGTATCGGAGACGACAAAGTAACGTCGGTTGACGTAAGGATAATTTGCGCCACAAATAAAAATCTCAAAAGCATGGTAATAAAAGGGGAATTCAGGCAGGATCTGCTTTACAGGCTGGATGTGCTTAAAATATTCATACAGCCGTTAAGGAAAAGGCGGGAAGATATTCTTCCTTTATTTAATATGTCGCTTGAAAAAATATGTTTCAAAGGACAGCAGGCTGTTCCGGAACTTGATCAGGACGCACGGCAAATGCTTTTGGAATATTCGTTTCCCGGGAATGTAAGGGAACTTGAAAATATTGTCGAAAGGGTAAACGTAATAAGGCTCGGCGAGAAGGTAATATCTTGCGAGGATATGAAAAACGCTATTTATCCCGACGATGTTTCGGAAGAAATTTTTTACGGCGACAGCGTTTCGAAACCGAAATATGTCAGAAGCAGTGAAAATGAATCGGAAAAGATTATAAACGCCCTTGAGGAATGCGGCAACAATATGACAAAAACCGCAAAATATCTCGGTATGGACAGGAGCACTTTATGGAGGAAGATGAATAAGTACGGAATTCAAAAATAGAAAACGTTGCGTAATGTTGCATGATGCGTTGTCTGAATTTCTGCAACAAAAATGAAAAGCGGAATTACGTCGATAAATAAGTTTTGCTTGTGTAATATGACTAAGAAAGTCATTTTTAGTTTGTTCAATTTTTTAACAATTACAAAAATGAATAAATGGCACAGATTTTGCTGTATATAAGCGCATATATAAATTATTGAATGTGGAGCCTGATTTTTAGGTTCCCGATTAAATAATATGCTTGGTTCGTTTTATAATTAAAAAGGAGGAAAAATATGAAAGATACAATGTTTGGCGTTTATAAAGAAACAAAAGGGCCGGGAGCCGTTTGGAGGGAGGATCTGCCTATACCGGAGTGCGGCGAAAGGGACGTCCTTGTTAAAGTAAGGGCTACCGCAATATGCGGTACAGACAGCGCGCATATATATCCGTGGGGTGCATATGCCGAAGAAAGATGCCCCGTACCGTATGTTTTCGGACATGAATTCTGCGGCGATATCGTCAAAGTCGGCAGTAAAGTAACGGAATTTAAAGAAGGCGACAGAGTTGCCGGCGAAACTCATATACCATGCAACACATGCCCCATGTGCTTGTCAAACAGAAGGCATAACTGTGAAAATATGAAAATTATAGGAGTACATACGCCGGGATCGTTTGCGGAGTATATAGCGTTCCCAGCCGACTGCGCTTTTAAAATCGACGACAGCATAAGCTACGAAATAGGCGCGCTGCTGGAACCTATGGGCGTAGGTATGCATGGCGTTTCAAGAGCGGACGTAAAAGGCAAAACAACCGTAATTTACGGCTGCGGGCCGATAGGCCTTATGGCTGTTGCGGCGGCAAAATTTAAGGGAGCAAGCAAAATAATCGCTATCGACGTTGTAGACAGCAAGCTCGAAATGGCAAAAAAAATGGGCGCCGACGTAGTTATCAACAGCAAACAGCAAAACGATCTTGAGATTGTTTTAAAAGAAACAAACGGAAGCGGCGCCGACGCTGTTATTGATTACACCGGAAACAATTTCGCTATACGGGCAGGCTTCAAGCTTGTGAGAAAAAGCGGCACGGTTGTTCTCGTAGGCCTGACAAGCGGCGAAACTCCGCTTGATTTGGCAAATGATATTATATATAAAGAAGCGGCTGTTTACGGGGTTACCGGAAGGCTTATGTATGAAACATGGGACGAATGTCTTGAAATGCTTAGATCAGGTTTTGATTTAAGGCCGCTTATGAGCGGGCCGTATGCCCTTAAAGACTTTGAGAAAGCTTTTGAGGCCGTTAAAACGGCTGTTGGAAGGGTAGTAATGATACCATAATTAAATTTTACAACATAAGGAGGTAGTAAGATGGATGTTTTGGTGCTTATGGCAGTTTTTTTCATACTGCTGTTTTTAGGGGTGCCTATTGCGTTTTCATTGTGTTTATCGGCTTTATTTTATATGATTGGTTTTTCGGATGTGCCTCTTATTATTATAGGGCAGCAGATGCTTAAGGGCGTGGATTCATTTACGCTTATGGCCATTCCGTTTTTTGTTATAGCCGGCGGGCTTATGGAATCCGGCGGTATTTCGAAAAGGATTGTTAATTTTGCAAGGACTATTGTCGGCTTTGTCCCCGGCGGGCTTGCCGTTGTTACAGTGGTTGCCAGCATGATATTTGCGGCTATGACAGGCGCCGGAGCCGCTACAACGGCGGCGGTAGGCGGCATTATGATACCGTCTATGGAAGAAGAAGGCTATGACGGCGGATATGCAAGCGCTGTACAGGCTGTGGGAGGTATTTTCGGACCGCTTATTCCTCCCAGCATACTTATGGTGCTTTACGGAGTCGCTTCCGGAGAGTCCGTTGGCGATATGCTTATGGCGGGATTAATACCGGGCATATTTTTAGGACTTATTGTTATAGCCGTTGTAATATTCCAGTGCATAAAGAAAGGCTATAAGGGAGTCGGCCGTTTCAGCCTTAAAACTTCGGTTAAGTCCTTTGGGCAGGCGTTTTGGGCGATACTTGCCCCGATAATAATACTCGGCGGCATATATTCGGGATTTTTTACGCCTACGGAAGCATCGGCGGTATGCTGTTTTTACTGCCTTATAATAGGTTTATTTGTCTACAAGGAATTAAGGCTGGAAAATCTTTTGAGCGTTGTTTTTAAATCCGTAAAATCAGCGGCCGGCATAATGCTTATTGTTGCGGCCACACAGGCTTTCGGATGGGTAATTACAAGGGCGGGCATACCTCAAATGGTTGCCGAGGCGTTTACATCCGTAATCGGAAGCCCTACTGTATTTATGCTTGCCGTATGCTTTATACTTTTGATTGCGGGATGCTTCATAGACGCCGTGCCGGCGCTTTTGATTTTTGCTCCTATTTTGATACCTACGGCTCTTGAGTACGGAATTTCATTAATCCATTTCGGGGTTGTTATGGTTGTTGTGCTTTGCATCGGCCTTGTTACCCCGCCGGTTGGACTGAACCTTTTTGTAGCGTCTTCTGTTGGCGGCCAGCCGGTACATAAAATTATACCGCACCTTCCGGTACTTATAGGCGCTATTTTAGTCGGAGCGGTAATAATCGTTTTCGTTCCGGCGTTGTCAACATTTTTACCGTCACTTTTATAATATTTAATTTATTTATTTAAGGAGGATACTTATGAAAAAATTATTTTGTTTAGCAGCAGCGTCTGTATTGGCGGCAAGCATGCTTGCCGGATGCGGCGGCGGAGAAACGCCGGCTGAAGGCGGAAGCGGAGAAACTATAAGCCTCAGCGTTTTTTGCGGGTCTATAGCTGAAAATACCCCAACCGGCGACGCGCTTAAAGAGATGGTTAACTATATAAATGAAAATTCCAACGGTACGCTGGAAGCTACGGCTTACTATGATACGGCTCTCGGCGACGCTACTTCTATGGTTCAGGGGCTCCAGCAGGGAACTATTGACATCGGAGTGACGGGAACGTCATACTTTACAGGGCTTGTGCCGGAAATTTCAGTTTTTGAACTTCCTTTCCTTTTTGACAATTTGGATCAGGCAAGGGCGGCTACAAGCGGCGAAGCGGCTGAAAAGATCTTTGATATGTTTGAAGAAAAAGGGATTATAGGAATTTCATTCTGGGAAAACGGTTTCAGGCAGCTTTCAAACAACGTAAGGGAAATAAACGAACCGGCGGATCTCGAAGGCATTAAAATGAGGACTCTACCCGCTACTATACAGGTTGAAACATGGAAAGCCCTCGGCGCGCTTCCTACAACTATCGACGCCGCAGAACTTTACACGGCTCTCCAGCAGGGAACGGTAAGCGCTGAAGAAAACCCGCTTCATGAAATAGTTTCAAGGAAGTTTTATGAAGTGCAGAACTACATAACCCTCACAAGCCATGTTTATACGCCTCAGTTTATGGGAGTAAGCGCAAAAACATGGGAAAAATTAAATGATGAACAAAAACAGGTTATAATGGATGCGGCAAAGGTCGGACAGGAAGCTCAGCGTGAATTCAACGCCCAAAAGACGGAAGAAGCTATGCAGGTGCTCCTTGATAACGGCTGTGTAATAAATGAAAACCCTGATATTGAAAAATTTAAAGAAATAGCGCAGACTGTATGGCCTACATTTACAGATGAATACGGCACGGAGCTCCTTGACATAATTCAGGCGCAGAAGGAGGCAGGAAATGAGCAGAATAGTTGATTTAACGCTTCCTATTGTTGAACATTGGAGGTATGGAATTAAGTTTGAAAAGCCAATGTCGCACGCCAACCATGATCGTTGGGAAGCTACGGCGTATAATCTTCAGTCTCATTGGTTTACCCATATTGACGCCCCGATTCATCATGATCCCAACGGCCTTACGCTGGACGCATATCCTATTGAAAACTGGTGCATATCAGACTGCCTTGTGCTTGATTTTTCGGATATAGCGGACAATACGGGAATAACGTATGAAATGCTTGAAGAAGCAAATAAGCCGTTTAAAGACAAACATTATGACGCTGTTTTAATAAGGACGGACCGCGGCAGGAAAGTTCCATGGACAGAATATGATTTTTGGGATAACTCGCCTTATGTAACGGCCGACGGCGGGAAATGGATTAAGGAATATAACCCGAAGGTTGTAGGGTTTGATTTTCCTCAGGATTACGAGATAAGAAAGATAAGGACGGCAGGGCCTAAAGACCCTATTTACCAGCCTGTACATGAAATAGTTTTGAAAGAAGGGAAAATACTCATGATTGAGTATATGACAAACTTGTGGGAAATCAAATCGCCTACTTGCAAGCTTATTGCCCTTCCGTTAAATACAAAAAATGCCGACGGTTCCCAAATCAGGGTTATAGCCGTTGTTGATTAAGGGGGAAGAAATATGCCGGGATTTTTTCATAAATCAAGAAAATTTATAGAAGCGTTGTTCGGCTTTATCGGCATAGCTATGATTTTAATAGAAACGTACGCCGTATTTGCCAGGAACCTGTTTAAGACAACGGCTTCATGGTCTGACGAAACCCTTAAACTGTTGTTTGTATGGTCGATTTTCATTTGCTCGGCGCTGGCGTTTTTGTCGGATGATCTGATAGGCCTTGACCTTTTGGAAGAAAAGCTTTCCGAAAATAAAAAAGCTTTTACGATTCTTAAAACAATACAGTATTTGTTTGCATTTGCGCTTAGCGCATTTCTTTCGGCCCAGGGAGTTTCCATGATTATGACGCAGTTTGCGACGGGGGAAGTTACCCCTGTTGTACAGTATCCTTTATGGCTGATAAACGTCGGATTTTTAATCGGTTCGGTTTTAACGCTTGTATTTTCCGTTTATAAAATTTATCATGTTATTAAAGATTTAAAAAGGAGCGCATAATATGAGCGGAAAAAAAAGGATAGCGATTCTTTTGGGCGACGCGGCCGGAGTGGGCGCCGAGATTGTTGTGAAAGCTTTAAGCAGGGAAAAATATAAAAAAAGCTGCGTAATTCTTTTAATAGGTTCAAAGCCGATATTCGAAAGAGCCGAAAATATTGTCGGAGAAAAGATTGGCGTCGAATATATAAGTTCTATGGACGAATACGGTAACGGCAAAGACGGTATTTATTTTTGGGATTTAAACGACGTTATGCCGGAAGACGCGCCGTTTGCGGCCGTAAGTGAAAAGTGCGGCAGAAGCTGCATAAAGCAGATGGATTTAGCCGCCGGGCTTTATAACGACGGAATTATCAGCGGATTTGCATTTGCACCTTTCAATAAAGAGGCTATGATATTGGCCGGCTTGGGATGTGAAAGCGAGCATGAATATTTTGCGAAAATTTTCAGCCAGAACGGACCGTCCGGCGAAATAAACGCCCTTAACGGTCTGTGGACAAGCCGTGTGACGAGCCATATACCGATAAGCGAAGTAAGCGGAAGCATAACCGAAAAAAGCGTTTATGACGCCGTGATGCTTATTAGCGATACGATAAAAGCCAACGGCATAAAAAATCCGCGCATAGGAGTGGCGGCTTTAAACCCCCACTGCGGAGAAGGAGGAAAATGCGGCCGTGAAGAAATTGACGCGATTATTCCGGCTGTAAAGAAAGCCGTCGGAAACGGCATCGACGTTTCGGGCCCCGTATCTTCCGACGTATTGTTTATAAAAGCTTTTGACGGAGAATATGACGGCGTTGTTACGATGTATCATGACCAAGGGCAAATAGCCATGAAGCTGAAAGGCTTTTCAAAAGGCGTTACTATTGCCGGAGGAATAAAAGCGCCTATTGCGACATGCGCGCATGGAACGGCGTTTGATATTGCCGGGAAAGGCGTTGCCGAAAGCACGGCCTTTGAAGCGGCTGTCGATTGTGTAATAAGTATGTGCGGCAATTAATAAATATCTGAATAAATAATCCTCAAAGCCAAAGCGTATATTATCGCTTTGGCTTTATTTTATTGTGAAAATAAATTTATATTTTGATTTTAAACGGCCTTTTATGCGGCTTTACGGCCGATGGGAATATTATTGCTGATTCTTGCCGCATTTTTAGGACGGGCATAAAAAGTTGCCCTTTTGACAGGCGCGTATTCCCGACAATTATATTGATCGCGTCGGTATTCCTTGCGGGAGGGCAAAGCAGTTTTGCCGCCGGTATGTTTGTGCTTTTGATAATCGTAACGGGCATTATTATAACGCTGTTTTCTTCAAAATTACTTTCGGAAACAGCGCTGAAAGGAGAGCCGTCGTCTTTCGTTCTGGAACTTCCGCCATACCGGAGGCCGCAGATATTTCAAATTATAATAAGAAGCCTTCTTGACAGAACGCTTTTTGTTTTGGGCCGTGCCGTAAGCGTTGCGGTGCCGTGCGGGGCATTGATTTGGATAATGCAGAATGTAACGTTAGGAGATACAAGCATACTGTCAGCGTTCGCGTCGTTTCTCGATCCGTTGGGAACTCTTATGGGAATGAACGGGATTATACTTGCGGCTTTTATATTGGGACTGCCGGCCAATGAAATAGTTATACCTATATTAATAATGTACTATCTTCAAAGCAGTTCTTTAATGGAACTCTCATCAAATGCAGAAGTTTACGGGCTTTTTGTACAAAACGGCTGGACGCTTGTAACGGCGGTATGTGTTATTATGTTTTCGCTTAACCATTTCCCGTGCGCGACAACGCTTTTGACAATTAAAAAGGAAACGGGAAGTATAAAATGGACTGTATTTTCTTTTATATTCCCGACATTAGTGGGAATGACGATATGCATATGCATTAATGCTTTTTGCAGTCTGGGCGCAATTTTTATCTAATGGGCTTAGACAATATGCGCCGTATTTTATAACGTGGATTTTTACAGTGAAAAGGCTCTTCTGTCAGCAAGGCATTTAAATGCGAAAGCTTTGCAATACAAATGTGTATGCGGTTTATATAATGATTTGAAATCCTGATTTTCAGGCTTTAGGCCTTATTTAAAATCAGGATTTTTTATTTGCATTTTGTAATACGGTTTACAGTTTACAAGGACACACGCGCCAAACAAGAAAAAATTTTCAGCATTTCAAGCTTTATACGCCTGCTGTAGGAGCCGCGCGAATTAAACTACAAAAAATTTTTATCTTGTGAGGTTTGTGAGTTTTAACGGACGTTGGCGGCATAAGAGCAAGGCAAAGACGCGCATGCCAGAGGCTCCTTACGGAAAGCGGCTTTAACACAGCCATTTCTCCGCCGACGCCCGTTAAAACCGTATTTGCTCTTGTAAACGGAGGCTGTTTAAAACTTAAATAAATTGTAAGAATATCGGCGGATTATTTGTACAAAACCGATTGGATATGTGTTAAAATATATATGTGGCAAAATATTCATATTTAAATCTTTAAGGGAGGGGTAATTTATGAAAAGGAAAATGTCGGCGTTTATAACTGCGGCGGCTACAATAAGCTGCGCTACTATTTGTATGGCTTCGATAACATTTTCGGATATAAATAATGTGCCATGGGAAGGCGCTAAGAATTATATTGTCAAAGTTGCGGATCTCGGCCTTATGGTTGGTCAGGAAAACGGCGACGGTACGAGCGTTTTCAGGGCAAAAGACAAGGTTACATACTGCGAAACGGTGCAGCTTATATACAACATACTTAAAGACCAGGGGCGCGCTGAACCGTCGGAGGCCGTAACCGCTAAATGGAAAATGGTTATGGAGCGCAGCGGCATACCGGAATGGGCGCATGAAGCGACGGCATACTGCCTTGAAAACGGTATTATATCCGTTGAAGATATAGCAGGATTTGTCGAAACCGACGGCTCGGGCGAAAATGCGACGCGCGAGGACGTTGCGCTTATATTCGGAAGGGCTATTGACGAGAATGCGGAAGATGAAAAAGATTTCGGTTTTAACGACAGTTCAAAGATTTCCGAAAAGGCGGCGCCGTATGTAAATCTGCTTGCAGAGAAAAATATACTTGTAGGCGACAGCAATAAGAACTTTAACCCGGATAATTTTATAAACAGGGCTGAAATGGCAGTTGTGGCGACAAAAACATACGGTTTTATTTCAGGCGAGGATATAGACGTTTCCGACAGCTCTGTTTCCGGAACAGTAAGCGGACTGAATAAATCGGGGAATATAATTGAAATAAATGTGACGGGGAAAGACGGATCGCAGATAAAATTAAGCGGCGTTAAAGGCACGCCGATCAAAACCGACGCCGGAAAAACCGACATAGCGGATATTTCCGAAGGCGACGAGGTTACGCTTAATTATACCGGAAACTTTATAACAAGCGGCTCCGTTGAAAAAGGCGGCGCGAAATCCGCAAACGATTCAATAGTTACGGGAACCGTAAATAATATCACAAATAAGAAAATTGCCGTTAATCTTAACGACGGTTCGCAGCAGGCATACAATATTTCCGGCGCGGCGTCCGTAACCCTTAATGGAGAGAAAGCGTCAGCAGCCGATATATCAGACGTAATAGACAATGGGCTTACGGTTGACGTAACGGTTAAGCTTTCGGCAGGACAAGCGTCGGATATTGCGGCGTCAGGCGAAACAGGGGTTGTAGAGGGAACAATAAGCGACATAGACTCAAGTGAAGTGACAATTATGCGCACGCGGGGAAACGAGAAATCCTTTGACATAGCCGACGGCGTTAAAATTAAGCTGGACGGCAAAACGGCAAAAATAGGCGATATTTCCGATGCTCTTGAAAATGACAGCGAGCTTTTTATAAGGGCTGAACTGGACGATTCCAAAGAAGTTGAAAAGATGACGGTTTCATACTCGCAGTCGGGAGGTACGGCTAGCGGTATGATTAATAAGATAACGGACGAAAAAATCAGCCTTTCAACCTCAACGGACGATTCCACGGGATACTATTTTGAAGGCGCGCCGAAAGTCGTTTACGAAGGCGACGAGATAACGTTATCGAGCCTTGAGAGGAAAGTTAACGGCGGAACTGAAATATCGGCGACTGTTTATCTTAACGACCGGAAAAAAGTTACCAAAATCGAGGCCGTATCGGAAGAGGGAAAATATGTAACGGTTAAAAATCTCACGGATAACAACATTACTATCGTGACC
The DNA here is from genome assembly GCA_024460105.1 of Anaerotignum faecicola. NCBI lineage: Bacteria > Bacillati > Bacillota > Clostridia > Lachnospirales > Anaerotignaceae > Anaerotignum > Anaerotignum faecicola. Next base: position 446,893 of record JANFXS010000002.1, on the reverse strand, counting down.
GATTCCGGCTTTGAGAACGAATATCTGCTTGCCGATGACGTCGACGTTAAATACTCCGACGGCTCAAAGGTTAATTTCGGCAATTTTAAAGAAGTTTATATACCGGGCAAAACAAAAGTCAAGCTGACGATAAACAGCAAGTCTGTCGTCACACGGATTGTCGCCGATATAGATTCCGAAAGCTATGACAAAATTTCGGGAAAAGTTAAAGGCTTAAATGGCAACGGAATAAAAGTGGGCGGCAAGACGGTTTATTTCTCGGAAGACACGCTGTATAATGTGGATGGAAAAGAAACGGAACTCGACGAAATACTGGAAGGATATGAGTTCGGGGAAGAAATGGATGCAACTGTAATATTCTCGGAAGATATAGCGAGAAATGTAACCATAGAGATTACCTCTGTAAGCGGTAAAATTTCTGACATGAAAAAAGGCTATATAACGCTTTCATCATCAGAAGGCAGCAGGCAGTACCAGGTTGCCTCCGACGAGGAACTTGTTGTAAAATATTCCGATGAGAGCAAAGCCTATGATTTCCAGAACCTTTACGGCAGATGGTATACAAACGGCGAGGATTTTTCCGTTGAATGTATGGTCGACAACGGGGTTATAGTTAAAATCGAAGCTAAGAGGATTTGAATTTAGAGGCCGAATACCATAAAAAATGCTTAGGTTATAAATATGGCGGTTTTAGGACGGCGTGAAGCAGTTTTTGAGCCGTTATGAGCCTAAGGCATTGTGTTATGAACATATAGGCGTGGAGTTACGGCGGCATTTGAACGTAATGCCGCCGTAATTTATTAATTTTGCATATTTTTATTGATAAAAAGATATAAAAAAATTATAATATATTAAATATACAATTTTAATGAAAGAGGTATTTTTTAATGAGATATGAAGGCGTTGTTTACAGACCACCCAGCGAGGCAGGAAGCCTCATAATCCAGCTTACAATCGGCTGTGCAAGGAATACATGCACTTTTTGCGCAATGTTTAAAGATAAAAGGTTTAGAATAAGGAAATTAGACGAGGTTATAGAAGACCTTTTAATGGCGAGGAAATATTACGGGAACATCCGCGTAAGGAGGATATTCCTTGCGGACGGCGACGCGCTTATTGTTAAAACGAAAGACCTGCTTTATATACTTGAAAAGATAAAGGAAATTTTCCCCGAGGTTGAAAGGATTTCGGCTTACGGAGCTCCTGCCGACGTGCTTATGAAAACTGACGAGGAACTTAAGGCGCTTAAAGATGCGGGGCTTGATATGATATATATGGGAGCCGAAAGCGGCGACGACGTAGTTTTGAAAGACGTTAAAAAAGGAGCTACTTCCGCTGAAATTATTGAAGCGGGCATTAAAATCAGGAAAGCCGGCATGGCGCTTTCCATAACGCTTATTTCAGGCCTCGGAGGCCGGAACAGGGTTGAAGAGCACGCAATAAATTCAGCTAGGCTTATAACTGCCATTAAGCCGGAATACGTTGGGTTTTTGACTTTGATGGTGGAACCTGGAACGCCGCTTTATGAGGATCATCGTGCCGGCCGTTTTGAACTTTTGGGCCCGCGCGAGATACTTCAGGAAGTTCGGCTTTTTATACAGAACGTAGACGCCGAGGGAACTGTTTTCCGCTCCAACCACGCTTCAAATTATATATCGCTTAAAGGCACGTTTAACAAGGACAGGGAGCTTATGCTCCGCCAAATCGAACAGGCTGAAAAGAACGGCGTCTTTAAAGATGAAAGATACAGGGGAATTTAACGTCGGGCAGGTGGCGCAATGGCTTTTATAGGGATTATATCTGTTATACAGTTTTTCTTTGCGCTGATTGCGGCCACTGTTACAGGCAGGCGCGAATGGCTGATAACTCTTTTTTGGTGCATACCTACTTTTATGATGGCTTATACCGTTAACGACGGTATGGTGATTAACGGCCTTGTGATAGTTATTTCGTTTTATATGTTTTTTATAACCGCATATTCGCTCTGGGGGATAAAACTTTGGCATACCGGCGAAAGGAAAAACAAAAAAAGGGTGATAATCACACTGCTGTGCATAAATTTTGTTGTGTGTTCCTACTGCATTTATCAGTGCATAACGCTTGGATATTTCGGAAAATCCCTCGAGGCGCTTAACAAAGCTCAGCGGACGGTTGTTTCGATTATTGCCGGAGCGGGGGAGGGGGCGGTTATGCTTCCAGTTTCGGTTACGGCTTTGGACAGGTTTTTTTCAAAAAAAGAAAATTTTGTGCTTATACATTGCAGTCCTCTAAGACAGGGCAGGAAAAACAACGTTCAGTTCGGCGGAAGGTTTGCAATTAAAGGCGTGCAAAACGGCAAAGAATATATATTTAACATGACGCGCAAAGCTTTCCTATTATTAAAAAAACGGGAACACTTTATAATGGAGGCAAGAAGGGGAATACTGGGCGGCGTATATGTTCAGGGCGATTTATATAAAAACGAGAACAGAAGGAATAAAAGGATCAACAGGGTACTTATAAGGAGCGGTATTTTTGTTTTTATATCGGCGGCTGTAGTAATATTGTTTATTATCAGGATAAAGACTGGCGTTGGTTTTGGCCGAATGTTTGAAGAACTTTGGAAAGAGGTATTAAATTGGATAAAATAAAAGTTATGAGCGTTTTCGGAACAAGGCCCGAGGCAATTAAAATGGCCCCTCTTGTTAAAGCGCTTGAGAATGAACCGTTATGTGAAAGCGTCGTATGCGTTACGGCGCAGCACAGGCAGATGCTCGATCAGGTGCTTGAGATATTCAGCCTTAAGCCTGATTACGATCTTAATATAATGAAAGAAAAACAAACGCTTGAAACAATTACGACGAATGCCCTCACAGGGCTTTCGGAAGTAATGCGTAAGGAAAAGCCGGATATAGTGCTTGTACATGGAGATACGACCACCACTTTTGCCGGAAGCCTAGCGGCATATTACAGCCAAATAAAGGTGGGGCATGTGGAAGCCGGGCTTAGGACATACAATAAATATGAGCCTTTCCCGGAAGAAATGAACAGGCGACTTACAGGGGCTATTGCCGATTTGCATTTTGCCCCCACCAAGCTTTCGGCGATGAATCTCCATAAAGAAAATATTGACAATGAAAATATTTTTATAACAGGAAACACTGTTATAGACGCGCTTAAATCTACAATAAAAAAAGACTATTTGTTTTCCGTGCACGTATTAAATAATATAGACTTTGAAAACAAGCGGGTTATTGCCATGACGGCCCACAGGAGGGAAAACCTCGGAGCTCCGCTTGAAAATATATGCCGGGCGGTAAAGGCTGTTGCGGAAAAGTTTAAAGATGTGGAAGTTGTATATGCCGTTCATAAGAATCCGGCGGTTATGGAACCTGTTTACAGGATACTCGGCAACACGCCGAATATACATCTTACAGAGCCGCTTGATTTAAAGGATATGCACAATCTTATGAGCAGATCATATTTTGTAATGACAGACAGCGGCGGGCTTCAGGAGGAAGTTCCGAGCATGGGCAAGCCCGTTCTTGTTTTGCGCAATGTTACGGAAAGGCCGGAAGGCATTGAGGCCGGAACACTTAAGCTTGCAGGAACGGATGAAGGAAAGGTATTCGCCCTTGCAGAGGAACTATTGACAGATAAAGATATGTACAGCAAAATGGCTAAGGCAAAAAACCCGTTTGGAGACGGTATGGCTTCGGAAAGGATTGTGCAGGCTATATTGTATTATTTCGGAAAAAGGGGAAAAAGGCCCGATGATTTTGCGTAAGTTAAAATTAATAAACTGATTAAGGAGGCAATATAATGAAAGAAGAGAGAATGGCTATTTTATCCATGGTTGAAAAGGGCATTATAACTGTCGAAGAAGCCGAGAGGCTTTTTAATGCAATCGGCGGAAAAGGAAACGCGGATATTTCGGAGAAAATCAACAATGTGTTTTCCAAAGCGGGTGAAAGCCTTAGTTCTATTGCCAAAACTGTTAGTGAAAAAACGGAAAAACTTGTCGAGGACTCAAAACCGGTTATGAAAAAAGCCGGGGAAAAGCTTGACAAGGCTGTTGACGATGTAAAACCTGTTGTAAAAAAGGCTGCCGAAGCAGTTGCCGAAACTGCTGAGAACATTATTAAAAATAGGAATAAAAAGGACGACGATATTGTCGACGGCGTTTTTCATGAACATGATGAAAGTACAACCGACGAAGATTTTGAAGAGGATGTTACCATAATACCCGTTAAAAATGAGGAAGAAAAAGAAGAGGATAAAACACAGGAATAATAAAAACTTTTTCGGGCCAAAAAGCGCGACTATTTTTATAAATAATACGGCGTATACGGCGTTTGGCCGCATGTAAAGCTGGGCTAAGCGGCGCTCATTAATGGTTATTGCTGAAATTTTTTGATTAACAGGGCGGTTTTCCGTTAGAAAGGGTAAAGCCGCCTTAAATATTGTTAATTTTTTGTAAAATGGGAAGAAATAAATTATATTTTATGGTATAATCCTATATGACAAATTATAATTTTCGGTAGGGAGCATTAAAATGAATATGAAAGATGGCAATGGCAAGTCATATAATTATGAAGAAGATGACGAGGACGAAAAGAAAATCAACGTCAGGAAAGAAATTTTCAGCTGGATAAAAACTATACTGCTTGCGCTTGTATTGGCATACTGTATAAATACATTTGTCATAGTTAATGCAACGGTGCCTACAGGATCAATGGAAAATACAATTATGCCGAAAGACAGGATCATTGCCCTCAGGCTGGCTTACGATTTCGGAAAGCCTCAGAGAGGAGATATTGCCGTATTTAAATATCCTGACAACGAAAGCCTGCTGTATGTTAAAAGGGTAATAGGGCTTCCTGGGGAAACGGTTGAGATCAAGGACGGGCTTGTATATATTAACGGGGCTGACGAGCCGCTTGCCGACGAATATGTTAAGGAAACGCCTTATGGAGATTTCGGCCCGTACGAAGTGCCGGAGGGGCATTACTTTATGCTTGGCGACAACCGCAACGAATCTCTGGATTCAAGGTTTTGGATTAATAAATTTGTTGAAGAAGACAAAATACTCGGAAAAGTATATTTAAAATATTTTCCCGGGTTTAAGCTGCTTAAATGATAAAACTGTATGTTTATACAGTTTGACGAAAAATCTTGCACAAAAAAATACGTCTTGTTAAGAGGTAAAACTTTTTGCAAGGCGTATTTTTTGTTTTCAAAACAGATTAAATTTTCAATGTGCAGTTTTGACGGCAGGATTATACGGCAGAATACCTTTTTTATCCGCAAGGCGTTAATGAAACATTATAACGGAAGGAACTTTGCCGGACAATATGCTGCCGCTGATAAAATCAAAAACAATAAATAAAATACAATTTATCGTATGTTTAATAAAATGCTGAGTTAAGATCTATTTGTTTGCAAAATATGTGTTGATGTCGGCAACAAGCTTGTCAGCATCCATTCCGTGGACCATACTTGCCTCCTCCAACGTTTCGCCGGCTGACGACGGACAGCCGACACAGTGCATACCGGCTCCCATTAATACGGAAGCTACACCCCTGTCCATCATAAGAAGCTCGCCTATCTTTGTTTCTTTTGTAACTTGGTTTGCCATGAATATACCTCCTATTTATATAATTTATTGGCAATAATTATAACACATTTTTATAAAAAGGTGAACAGTATAATGATTGATATAAGCAGAAGTATAAACAAAAGAATAAAAGTTTATTCGGGAGATCCGAAATTTAATGCAAAGGAAGTTTACAGCATTGAAAAAGGCGATGAGTACAATGTTTCCGAAATAACAATGGGAAGCCATATGTCAACTCATATAGACAGCCCAAAGCACTTTTTTGAGGACGGGGTTTCCGTGGACATGCTTGATATAAATTCTATATGCGGAAAGGCTGTTGTTGTTACCGCTGAAAAAGACGTTGACAGTCGGTTTTTGAGAACCGTCGATATATCATGCGGCAGGGTAATTATAAGAACCGGCGGCAAATACGGACTGACAAAATGCGGAGCCGAATATCTTGCCCAAAACGGTATAAAGATAGTAGGAACCGACGGCATGGACATTGAAGCGGAGGGCAATAAATATTATGAAGCCCATAAAGCTTTGCTGGGAAACGGAGCGCCTATATTGGAATATCTTGATCTCGAAGATGTAGCGGATGGGGAATATATTCTTTATTGTCTGCCGCTGAAAGTTGAAGGTTTGGACGCTGTACCGGTGAGGGCTGTTTTGGAGGTTATATTATGAAATATGAATGGAAAAAAGAAGAAAAGGGATTATATGTTCCAAAAGATAAGGCTGAATTAGTAACAGTGCCGCAATTTAAATGCTTTATTATAAAAGGGGAAGGAGAGCCCGAAAGCGAAGATTTTTTGCAGAGAGCCGATGTTCTGAACAGGCTAAGCAATTCGATAAAGACAATGCCGAAGCGCGGTTTTATACCGGGAGGATATTATGAGTATTCAGTTTATCCGTTGGAAGCGGTATGGGAGTTTAAAAGCGGCGGCGTATATGGGGGGCGGTATACGCTTATGGTGCGCCAGCCTTCATTTGTAACTGAAGCAATAGCAAGGATGACTGTTACAAATATTATTTCTACGAATCCACATCCGTTAGCGAGCGAAGTGCAGTATACTACAATGGGCGGCGGTACGGCAGTGCAAATTATGCATACCGGATGCGGAGGGAAAGAGGAAAGTTTTGATGTTTTAAGACAGTTTGCAAAGCTAAACGGGATAAAGATTAAGGAAGATATATTTCATGAAATTTATATAAGTAATGCCAAAAGAACGGCGCCGCAAAAACTTAAAACTGTGTTAAGATTAATGGTTGAAAATTAAAGATTGTATTAAAATTAGGACAATTATCAAATTTTCAACATAAGAATACTGTATACGAAATTAAATTTTGTTAGAATTTAAAGTTAAAAAATTAGATATTTCTATTTATTTTTAGCTATATATGTGGTAATATTTCATATAAATTAATCAATAAATTTATATGAATTTACCAATATGAGGTGATATGTATGGAAATATCAGTTGACGGAAACGGATTTAATGCCGTTTTGAAGGGCAAAAAGAAAGTAAAATTTTCGAGGGAAGCGGCGCTTCTTATCAGCGTTCTGATTAACAGCATGGGCGTTGATATTATGAGCAGGAGCGGTTTCGGAATTGCCCAGATTTCATCTGTTCCTTATGTTTTCAGCAAAACATTTCCAAATATAACTTTCGGAACATTTAATTATATATTTCAAACGATGCTTATTGTATCTCTTATGGTTATAGGCAAAAAAATAAAAGCCGGATATGCATTCTCGTTTGTAGTTGGAATAGTGTTCGGAGTTATGCTGGATATACACAATTTATGGGTTTCGCTGCTGCCGACAGGGCCGGTGTTAAATATCATATATTTTGTTTTAAGCTATTTTATATTATGTACGGGGGTCTGCCTTGCAAACAACAGCATGCTTCCTATAATACCGACGGATACTTTTCCGCGCGACTTGTCGGTAATGCTTGGCAAACCGTATAATGTTGTGAAAACAACTTTTGATTTGTGCTGTCTTTTTACGACGGTTGTAATTTCGTTTGTCTGCCTGGGAAGGTTGGAAGCGGTTGGAATCGGAACGTTTATATTAGCTTTTACTATGGGCAAAGTTATTACTGTTATAAATACAAAAGTAAACAATATATTTGAGTTTTATAATGCCGTTAATCTTAAGTTTCCGGCAAAGAAATTAGCTTTAATCAGCCACATACACAGAATATAATTTTTTAAGGCCTGAAATATTAAATACTTTCAGGCCTTTTTATATTGAACGTTTAGTTTCGGTTTATTTTTATATACTCATAGAAATACCGGCTTAAACCGTCGATTTTAATTATAAAATCCCGCATGTTTCCATTGCATGCTTAATATCTTTTATAATATCATCCGGATCTTCAAGCCCTATGCTGAACCTGAAAAACCCTTTCCTGTAAATTTCAGGGTAATACGGAAGTTTGTCGCTGTTTTTATCATAGTAGACTATTAAGCTTTCAACATCTCCGAGTGAAACCGCGTGCGTTATAAGTTTAAGAGAATCAAGGAATTTTTGATGCGCTTTTTCATCGCCGATTATATCGAATGACATCATGCCGGAATATTGCCCGTTCATCAATTTAACAGCCCTGTCGTAATTCGGGTGGCTTTTTAGGCCGGGATAACATACAAATCTAACCGCACTGCATTTTTCAAGAAATTCTGCAACTGCAAGGGCCGACTCGCTGTGCTGTTTCATCCTGAGAGGGTGCGTTATAAGCCCTCTTGATATAAGCCATGCGTTAAACGGGCTTAAAATCCCGCCAAAATTTACCATTGCCAATTCTTTTATTTGATTAATAAGTTCGGCTTTCCCCATTACGCATCCTCCGAGGGAATCGCCGTGGCCGTTTATGTATTTTGTCATGGAATGAAGTTCAAGATCGGCTCCGTGCTTTAATGGGAATATACACACTGCGCCTGCAAAGGTGGCGTCAACTGACAAAAGCGCATTACTGCCGTGTGCAATTTTTGAAACTTCATCTATATCGCATATTCCTGTTGTCGGATTTCCTGGAGTTTCCACATGAATTAATTTTGTGTTTGACTTTACTGCCGACCGGACGGCTTCAGTATCTGTGGTATCGACAAATGTAACTTCAATATTATATTTTTCATTCAGATATTTTTTAAAAAGAAGGTTGGTAGCGCTGTAGCACACTTTAGATACAACGGCATGATCCCCTGAATTTAAAAACGTTATAAACACACCGGCCAATGCGGCGACACCGCTGGCAAAAACAGCGCATGCTTCAGCCCCTGTAATGGCGCAAAGCTTATCTTGAATTACCATTTGGTTTACATTCCTGTTTCGTGAATAAATGTTGCTGTTTATACCGCTCCAGTCAACAGGGGAGCCGTCTGTCGGTATTCTGTAGTTTGAAGTCATGTATATCGGCGTATTTATTGCGCCGAAAGTATCGTCTTTCCTTGTCCCGCCATGAACGGCTGCAGTTTGAATTTTCATACTTGTATCCATATCGTATACACCTCTTTACATTTATATATTTATTGACTGAAATATTTTAACTTGACTGTATTATACTATTTCTGTGTTAATCTGTAAAACAAATAGTAATAATTATACCAATCATAAAAAATGATTGAAACCTAAAACTTTCTTTACTATAATGGAGTTAACGCCATAATATGGAGGGGAAATATGGAAATACGTCATTTAAATACGTTTATTAAAATTGCGATGCTAAAAAATTTTACACATGCCGCAAAAAGTCTAGGCTATTGCCAATCAAATGTCAGTATGCACATTCAGCAGCTTGAACGGGAACTTGGCATACCGCTGTTTGACAGAATAGGAAAAAATGTGTCGCTTACCCAATACGGCGAAGAACTGTTGCCATACGCACAGAAAATAGTTTCTATGGCAGAATATATGGAAAACTTAATGAAAAAAGAAAATGAAATGAGCGGAACTGTAAAAATAGGCATTGTAGAATCATTATTCGACACCCTCTTTGAACCTGTACTGACAAGTTATCATAAAAGATTTCCGAATGTAAAAATAGATATTACGGTAGATGCGACGTCAGCATTGAAAGAAAAACTAAAGGAAGGCGCTATTGACTTTGCATGTTTGATAGATAAACAGCTTTCAAGGGCCGAGTGGAACTGCTTGTATAGCGAAAAAACCCCCATATTTATAATCGCTAATCCGCATAACATTTTGTTTAATAAAAAACATATAACTTTACAAAACTTAGAGAATTTGGAATTTATATTAATGGAGGACATGGCAAGTTACAGCCGGTATTTTCAGCAGTTAATGCATGAGAAAAATATAAAATACAGATCCTTTTTAAAACTTCAGAGCGCGTCAATGGCGCGGAAACTAGTTGAAAGCAGCGATTTTCTTTCTGTCCTTCCTTATTACAGTATTAAAAAATCTGTTATTGCGGGGAAAATAAAAATAGTAGATGCAGACGGATTTTCCCAATCACAGTTTGTACAGGTTATACTCCACCCTAATAAGGTTGTTTCGCCGCAGTCAAAAGGGTTCCTTGAAGAATTAGGCAAATACATAAAAAAGTTCGTTTCAACAGAAATACAAGATTAACGCATATTTTGCATTAATGATAAAGTTTTTACAAGCCGTATAAAGCTGAAAATATCAACTGCATTGCTGTTTAAAAGCGGAAACGAAGATAGAAATTATGATAAATTTTCAAAATTCCGCCGTATGAAAAATATGCGGATTACAATAGATAAAGGACGCCCCTATCTCAAGGCGCAGTATAAAATAATTTATCCTGCATGCCGTAAATAAATAGACAGGGCGTCCTTATATTGTTAACTTGTTATGAATTTAATTATATTATCAGAAATCAATAACAGCGCCTTTTGCCGCCGATGAAGCTACTTTTGAGTAAAGTTTGAGATAGCCGTTAGGAATTTCTTTTTCAGGACGTTTCCAGTTTTTCATCCTTTCTGCTATAACTTCATCCGGAACATGGAGTTCAAGCTTGCCTTCCATTACATTAAGGTAGATTTCATCTCCGTCTTCAACGATAGCGATTGGGCCGCCGTCAGCCGCTTCAGGAGAAATGTGGCCTACGAAGCAGCCGTTGTTTGTGCCTGAGAAACGGCCGTCTGTTATAAGGGCGGTTGAAAGGTTGAGCCCCATGCCGTAAAGGTATTTCATAGCTTTGTACATTTCCCTCATGCCTGGGCCGCCTTTAGGTCCTTCATAACGGACTACCACTACATGGCCCGGTTTAACTTTTCCGCCGAGGATAGCTTCTTCAGCGTCTTCTTCACAGTTGAAGCAGATTGCTTTGCCTGTAAATTCATATAATGAAGGATCAAATGCGCCCGGTTTTGTGATGCCTGTTTCAGGGGCAAGGTTTCCTCTGAGAACTGCAAGGCCGCCTGTCTGGCTGTAAGCGGTGTCAATAGTCCTGATAAGTTCTTTGTTTTCAGGATATGTGTATTTAACTGAATCAAGGCACTCGCCGAGAGTTTTAGCATTGGCAGTCATAACCGTGCGGTCAAGCATGTCGCCGAGATGCTGCATTACACGAGGCATACCGCCTGCGAAATAGAAGTCTTCAAGGCTCCAGTTGCTTGCAGGATTGATTTTTGCAAGCTGAGGAGTAGTTTTATTGAGTTTGTCGAATTCGTCGACAACATTAAATTCAGACTGAGGTATACCGGCTTCGATTGCGATTGCGCTCAAATGAAGAACGGCGTTTGTAGATCCGCATACGGCAAGGCATGCCTTGATAGCGTTTCTGATTGATTCTTTTGTGATGATATCGCGTGGTTTAATGTCTTTTTTAGCAAGCTCAACGCATTTGCGGCCTGTTTCATATGCGCACCTTAACCTTTCGGCGTAAACTGCTGGTATTACTGCGCTGCCTGTCAAACTCATACCGAGAGCTTCCGTTACGCAGCCCATTGTATTAGCTGTGCCGAAGAATGAACATGAACCGCATCCCGGGTCGCAGGCGTCAATGAGGTTGTCAAGGTCATCCTGTGTGATTTTGCCGGCCTGGAGCATACCTTTGGCTTCATCAGGGGATGTTCCGTCTGATTTTCTGCCGTCGAAAAAGATACCGCCGAGCATCGGGCCGCCGTTTATAAGGATTGCGGGCACATTAAGCCTTGCAGCGGCCATAAGCATACCCGGAACGATTTTATCACATGAAGCAAGAAGCACAACGGCGTCAAGCTGATGTGCCTGAACCATAATTTCAACTGAGTTGCAGATTATTTCCCTTGAAGGAAGGATATATTTCATACCGATGTGGCCCTGGGCAATACCGTCGCATGCCGCCATTACGCCGAACTCGCATGCTGTTCCGCCTGCCGCATAGATACCCCTTTTAACATATTCGGCAACCTGGTTAAGGTTGTAGTGGCCCGGAACAAGCTGATTCCATGAGTTTGCTATACCGATGCGGGGCTTGTGGCCGAGTTCGTCCTCCGAATAGCCCATGCCTTTAAAATAAGCTTTGCATGATAAATCCATAATTTCTTCACTGCGGAATTTTTCCATTTGTTTTTCCCCCTTAAAAAATAGCTGACTATATTGTAAGGCGCATAGCCTTTAAACCATAATTAAATATCCAATTCTTTTGTTATTGTTTTTGAAGTTTCGACAAGCGCTTTTGAGAGCGTTTCCATTTTAATTTCCCTGATACGGGCTGTAGGGCCGGTTAAACTAAGCGACGCTATTATGCTGCCTCTTTTATTAAAAATCGGCGCGGCAACGCAGCTTATGCCGGTTTCATATTCCTCATTGTCATAGGCGTAACCTCTTTGGCGTATAATCTCAAGTTCTTTATAGAGAATATCTTTGTCACATATAGTATTTGGGGTTATTTTCCTAAGTCCGAGGGATATAATATTGTCGGCGTTTTGCTTAGGCATAAATGCAAGGAAACACTTGCCTACGCCTGTGCAGAACAGCTCTTTTTTAGTGCCTATTTTTGTGTTGATGGAAATTGAGCTTGAGGACTCGGTTTTATCAATATATACTACAAACCCGTTTTCCTCAACTGCCAGAAGGCAGGTTTCCTGAAACATAAAAGAAAGCTTCTGTAAATGTGCGTTTGCGGCTTTTTTATAAATATTGTTTGACGAAACGGAACTTCCAAGCGCCAGCAGCTTTGCCCCAAGACTGTATTTAAGAGTTTCCGGATTTTGCTGAAGATAGCCAAGATTTGCCAAAGTGTTTATAAGGCCGAATACAGTGCTTTTACTCAAACTGAGCGAGGCTGATATTTCTTTAACGCTTTTTTCTATATTGCTGTTTTCAAAAAGCTCCAGAATTGCCGCGGCACGCTCTATTGACTGAATATTTTTTGTTTTTCCCATAAATACCCCTCAAATCTATACGGTATTACAAAACGCAATCCTTAAACTTCATATACAGTTTAACAAAAGTATAACATAAAGTCATTAGGTTGTTAACAACTTATGTTTTAATATGGAAGAAAAATTTTAACTGTTTTGTTTTTTTATTATTAGATTACCATATATAATTAATAAGGGCCGGGATAATTCCTATAAAAAAACCAAGTACGCCGCCCACGGCCGTTATTGTTTTAAATTCCTTATTTGCAATAGTGAAAGTAAGTTCTTCCATGTATGCCGGGCTGAAAGAATTTATTTGTTTTTCGACAATTTCGGCTATTGCCGAAGATGACAGAAGTTTTGGGGCGATTTTTGGTATAAGCCGCATATATACTGATATAATTACGCTTTTAACTGTTTCCCTGATTTCGTTCGGAGCTCTGTTTAAGGCTGAGAATACATTGGTTTTAAGGGCTTTGTCAACGGCTTTGTTTATATAGGGAAGCATCATTTCATATGTCTTTGGCGAAAGGACACTTTTCGTAATTTTTTTTGACAGCAAAGCTAATTTTTCATCGCAGTTTATGCCGAGATAATCAAGCATATCTATAGGGGACAGTATGCCGCGTTCTTTTATAAAATTTGTTAGGTTGTTTACAAGTTTGTCAATATTGCCGTCTTTTGCAATTTCTCCTGTCAGGAATGAAACGGTTTTGTTTATAGTGGTTTCGCGCATCTCGCCCGACGCGGCGACCGCCGCGTTGCCGACGGTTTTTTGAAGCATATGGTCAACAGCTGTGCTTACGGCGGCGTCGATTTCCGGCATATTTTTAGGATCGTTAATATATTTTGTTACGCCTTCGATTATTGAAACGTATATGTTGTCGGTTTTGACGAATATTCCGGCAAAAGGTCCCACAGTTTTTTTAATGGCCGAATCTATCTTTTCTTTTAAAATTTTTTCTGTTTCGGGATTTTCCGTTAAAGAAATGATGTAATTAACCGCGGGAGGGATTTTTAACGATATATAGTCTTTTATTTCCTGCACGGCGGAAGGGGAAAAGACGTCGTATAATTTACGTTCGTCATTTTTCAGCCCAAGGAGCCAATTCCAAATATTTTTTTCGATAAAAGCTTCGGCAGAGCTTCTGTCAATTTTTGATAGCGCATTTTTTAAAGCTTCGGAAATACTTTTATGATCTATATTTTCAAATTCTGATTTAAGAGCATTTTTTGCCTTTTCATAAACAAATGCGGAAATTTTTTCTTCGGTTTCTCTGGAAAATAATATTTTTTCTAAACCGGAGGATATATATTCGGAAATTTTTTGGCTTATATCAACATTGTTTCCCAAAAAACCACTTAAGATCTCGGAATTGTCTTTGTTTGATAATTCAGCCTTTTTAAACGCTTCGTCAATCATGTCGGAAATATTTTTTTTAACGCTTTCGCTTGAAAGGGAATCTGCAAGTATTTCATCTGTCAGTATATAATTTCCTACGGCTTGTCCGACGGTCGAAGCAATGCGCCCTTTTTCTTTGGGGATAAGCCCGGGAGAAAAGGGCATGCGCATACCTAGGAACATCTTTTGGCTGTGCGGGCGAAACAGCATTTTAATTGCGAGCCAGTTTGTAAAATAACCTATAACTGCTCCGGCCGCGGGAGCGGCTATTAAATTTATATCCATTTTTTCCCCTCCTTTAAAAATACAAAAAGGCCTGTTTAACAGGCCTTTTTACGGTTATTCAAAATCGTCTTTTTCATCGTTTTGCGTTTCGTCCGTTTCAACCTCATTTATCTTATAAAGAAGGGTCATAAGGCTGTCGGTTAAGTGTACGTTTTCAACTTTAACGTCTTTCGGCATCTGAAGATCCACATGGGAAAAATTCCAAATACCTTTAATTCCCCATTCGGCAAGGTCGTTGGCAACATTGCTTGCTTGGGAGCGCGGAAGGGTGAGTATTGCGACGTCGACTTTATTGTTTTTTACAAATTCCTCCATTTTATCAACGTCATACACTTCAACTCCGCGTATTGTCATGCCTATAAGGCGTGGATTTACGTCGAAAACGGCTGTAATAACAAAGCCGCGCTTTTCAAAATTGGTGTAATTAACAAGAGCCTGGCCGATATTGCCGCCTCCTACAACAATAAGGTTATATACTCTGTCAAGGCCGAGTATTTTTTTAATTTCGGTATACAGATATTCGACATTGTATCCATAACCCTGCTGCCCGAACCCACCGAAATTGTTAAGATCTTGACGTATTTGCGAAGCAGTTATATTCATTTTAGCGCTTAGCTCTTTAGAAGAAATTCTTGTAATGTCGCTTTCAAGCAGATCGCCAAGGTATCTATAATATCGCGGGAGCCTGTTTATCACCGCGCTTGAGATTTTTCTCTCACTATACATTTTAAACCACCCCTTAATTTAATAAAGTATAACACTTTAATCAATTTATTGTCAATGTTTTGTGTTTTATTTATTAGCATTTTCTGATATAATCTAAGAAATTTGAAAGGGGAGAGCTAAAATGATTCTGGCATGCAAGGACGTCAGCAAAGCGTTTGGAATAGATACTATACTGGAAAAGGTTACGTTTAACCTTGAAGAAAAGGAAAAAGCGGCCGTAGTCGGCGTAAACGGCGCCGGAAAAACTACGCTTTTTAAAATAATAACTGGGGAAACTTCAAAAGACGGCGGAGAAATATATATAAAGAAAAATGCCGAAATAGGCTACCTCAAACAAAATGCGGTTATAGAAGGGGAAAAAACAATATACGAAGAAACGGTGTCCGTTTTTGAAAAAATTATCGAGGACGAAAGGACGCTTAGGGAAATGGAAACGGAAATGGCGGGACTTTCCGGTGCGGAACTCGAAAAGCATATGCAGGAGTATTCGGCCCTTCAGCACAGCTTTGAGGAACGCGACGGATACAGTTATAAAAGCCGTACAAGGGGCGTTTTAAAGGGACTCGGATTTACACAGGAGGAATTTGACAAGCCTGTATGCCGGCTTTCCGGCGGGCAGAAAACAAGGGTGTATCTCGGAAAGCTCCTTTTGGCAAAGCCCGACGTATTATTTTTGGACGAGCCTACAAACCATCTCGATATAGAGTCCATATCATGGCTTGAGGACTATTTGAGGGGATATCAGGGAGCCGTACTCATAATAAGCCACGACAGGTACTTTATGGATCGGATTGTTACAAAAACAATAGAGATAGAAAATAAAAAGAGCGTTGTATATGAGGGAAACTACACTTTTTATGCAAAGCAGAAAGCCGTCAACCGCGAAATACAGATAAAACAGTATGAAGATCAGCAAAAGGAAATAAAACGACAAGAAGAAGTTATTAAAACCCTTAGAGCGTTTAACAGGGAAAAGTCAATAAAGAGGGCTGAGAGCCGTGAAAAAATGCTTGATAAGATTGAAAGAATCGAAAAACCGGAAAACCTGCCCGAAAAAATGCGCCTTACATTAACGCCGAGGATTACAAGCGGAAACGATGTGCTTTATGCGGAAAATTTGAGCAAAAGCTATCCGGGGAAGAAACTTTTCGAGGGTGTAAACCTCGATATAAAGAGGAAAGACAAAGTTGCGATTATAGGCCCGAACGGCGTTGGGAAAAGCACGCTTTTTAAAATGCTCTTGGGCAGGGAAAAAAGCGACGGCGGCAACATGCGTTTCGGTACAAATGTAAATATCGGTTATTATGACCAGGAACAGCAGGATTTTGACGAAAGAAAAACTGTTTTTCAGGAAATTTCGGATACTTACCCCACTTTGACAGGCGGCGAAATCAGGAATATGTTGGCTTCGTTTGTATTTGAGGGCGACGACGTGTTTAAACCGATAAGCGCTTTAAGCGGCGGCGAAAAAGGGCGGCTTATGCTTGCAAAAATAATGCTTGGAAAAGCAAACCTGCTTATGCTTGACGAGCCTACAAACCATTTGGATATGTTTTCCAAAGAAATACTTGAGGACGCCATAAACAGATATGAAGGCACGGTTATTTATATAAGCCACGACAGGTATTTTATAAATCGGACTGCAGAGAAAGTTTTGGAGCTTACGCCTTCGGGAATTATACAATATCTGGGCAACTATGATTATTATATTGAAAAAAAGACCGCCAAAGAGAAAGAAGAACAGCTCTTTGGAAGCGCTCAGCCGAAAAATGAGGAACATGGCGCGCCTTCCTCTCTTAAACTTGACTGGCAGAGCCAAAAGGAACAGCAGGCTAAGGAAAGAAAACATAAAAACAGGATATTGAAGATAGAAAAGGAAATTGAGGAGGCTGAAAACGCCGTTTCGGAACTTGAAAAGCGTCTTTTGGAACCTTCGGTTGCAACGGACGCATATGCGGCTCAGCAGATTTACGAGGAAAAAACCGCCCTTGAAGAAAAACTGGAAATGCTGATGATTGAATGGGAAGAAGCTCAAGAATGATAAATGTAAGGAAGTTTTAACATGGAAAATATACTGACAGGCATAAACAGGAATGAAGTTTTGAAATATCTCGGCTATAAAGGCGGCGGAGTTGATCCGGAAACGGAAAACGCCGTTAAGGAAGCGGGAAAAATGATTATTGAAAATGTCGTCCCCAGATTTATATACTCTGTTTTTGATATTGGCAGCGACGGTGTTTCGCTTGAAGGCACACTTTTTAAGCCTCTCGGAAACGATATTAAAAATATGCTTGAGGGGTGTGAAAAGTGCGTTTTGATGGCGGCTACACTTGGGGCGGGGTTTGAAGCAATGCTCAGGCGGGCGCAGGTTACGGATATGGCAAAGGCCGTTATACTTGACAGCTGCGCAAGCAGCGCCATTGAAAATGTCTGCGATAATATTCAGGAGATAATCAGAAAAAAGTTTGAAGAAGAAGGGCTTTATATAACCGACCGTTTCAGCCCGGGATACGGCGATATGCCGCTGAGCCAGCAAAGGGATTTTATAAATGTGCTGGATGCGCAGAGGAAAATAGGCCTAAGCGTAACCGGAGGGGGTATGCTTGTGCCGACAAAATCGGTTACTGCTTTAATAGGAGTAAGCAAAACTCCGAAAGAAATGAGGAAAAGAGGATGCGAATACTGTTCAAATTTTGACAATTGCCAATATAGAAAGGAAGGGACAATTTGTGGTTAAGGATTTATTTAAAAAGGATTTTATATTTTTGGACGGCGCTATG
This sequence comes from Anaerotignum faecicola, assembly GCA_024460105.1. Lineage (NCBI taxonomy): Bacteria > Bacillati > Bacillota > Clostridia > Lachnospirales > Anaerotignaceae > Anaerotignum > Anaerotignum faecicola. Next base: position 428,781 of record JANFXS010000002.1, on the reverse strand, counting down.
GGCACAATGCTCCAGGCAGGAGGGCTGAAACTTGGGGAGAGGCCTGAAATACTTTCAATAACGGAAAGGGATACTATATGCAGTATCCACAGGCAATATATAGAAGCGGGAAGCGACATAATTTATACAAATACGTTCGGGGCCAACCGCCACAAGCTTGAAGGCACAGGATATAGCGTAAGCGAAATAATAACGGCGGCCGTTGAAAACGGCAGGAAGGCATGCGAGGGTACGGGCGCATATGTTGCGCTTGACATAGGGCCGATAGGCGAGCTTTTGGAGCCTTTGGGGCCTATGGAGTTTGATGAAGCGTACAGCGTATTTAAGGAAATGGTGCAGGCAGGAGAAAGGGCAGGCGCGGATCTTATTGTTTTTGAAACCATGACGGATCTATATGAGCTGAAGGCCGGAGTGCTTGCGGCGAAAGAAAATACGGACTTGCCTGTTTTTGCGACAATGACTTTTGAAGAAGGCGGCAGGACTTTTACAGGCTGCACGGTTGAATCAATGGCCGCCGTCATGGAAGGGCTGGGAGTCGACGCGCTCGGCATAAACTGCTCTTTAGGGCCCGATGAAATTTTTCCCATGGCCGACAAGCTGTGCAGGCTGACGGATATACCCGTTATCGTAAAAGCAAACGCCGGACTGCCGGACCCCGTTGACAATTCATATGATATAACGGCGGAACTTTTTGCCGAACAGATGGAAAAATTCGCCGCGTCGGGAGTAAGGGTTATAGGGGGATGCTGCGGTACGACGCCTGAGTATATAAGGAATTTGAAATCTGTTTTTTCAAAGCTGAAACCCGGCAATATTCCGGCTAAAAGAGGGAGCGTTTTATGCAGTCCGTCCATGGTTGTAAATATTGACGGTGTGAGGGTTATAGGCGAAAGGATAAACCCCACCGGGAAAAAAAGGTTCCAACAGGCATTGAAAGAATGTGATATGGAATATATTGCCGAACGCGGCGTCGAACAGGCTGAAGCGGGCGCCGTTATACTTGACGTTAATGTGGGCATGCCCGGAATAGACGAAAAGGAAATGATGATAAAAGCCGTTAAAACCCTACAAAGCGTTTTGCCGCTTCCTTTGCAGATAGATTCATCGGATCCGGCGGCTATTGAAGCGGGGCTCAGGTATTGCAGCGGGAAAGCCATTGTCAACAGCGTAAACGGAGAAGACGAAGTAATGGAGAGGATACTGCCTATTGTAAAGAAATACGGCGCAAGCGTTGTAGGGCTTTGCATGGATTCCAACGGTATCCCGAAAACGGCGCGGGAACGAGTTGAAATAGCGGAAAGAATTTTAAATAAAGCCTTGAGCTTCGGAATTAAAAAAGAAGATATTTTTATCGACTGCCTTACTCTTACGGTTTCGGCGCAGCAGGAGCAGGCAAGGGAAACCCTCAACGCCGTCAGGCGCATAAAGGAAGAGCTGGGGCTCCACTGTGTTCTGGGCGTTTCAAATATATCTTTCGGACTTCCGAACAGGGAGCTTATAACATGCGGTTTCCTGATGCAGGCTATGGAAAACGGCCTCGATCTCCCTATTATAAATCCAAACCAGAAGGCTGTTATGGATACTGTTGCGGCATTTAAGGTTTTAAACGGCGAGGATATAGGTTCCGAACAGTTTATAGAGCGGTTTTCACAGCCGGTAGGGGAAACGCCGGAAATAAAAGACGCGGGAACAAAGCCCGCAATGGATATATATTATGCCGTTTCAAAGGGGCTGAAAGAAGAAACCGCAAAGATAACGGAAGAAATGCTTAAAACCAAAAGCGAAATGGAGATTATAAACGGCTATTTAATACCGGCGCTTGACAAAGTGGGAGAAAGGTATGAAAAACAGGAAATTTTCCTTCCACAGCTCATTAACAGCGCAAACGCGTCGTGCGAGGCTTTTGAAGTGCTGAAAAAAAGCATATTGTCTAAAGGAAGCGAAACTGTTTCAAAGGGGAAAATTATATTAGCCACGGTAAAAGGCGATATCCATGACATAGGCAAAAATATAGTTAAGGTTATACTTGAAAATTACGGCTATCAAGTTATCGACTTGGGGCGCGACGTTGCCGCCGAAAAAGTTGTTGAAGCGGCCGTTTCGGAAAACGTAAGGCTCATAGGATTAAGCGCCCTTATGACGACAACGCTTAAAAGCATGGAAGAAACGATAGCGGCGTTAAGAAAAAGCGGGCACGAATGTAAAATAGTAGTCGGCGGAGCCGTATTAACCGCGGAGTACGCAAAGCAGATAGGAGCAGACTTTTACGCTAAAGATGCAAAGCAGACGGTCGATGCGGCAAAGCAGGTTATAGGATAGGGGGGATTTTGTTGGATATCAGGGAATACATAAAGAATAATTTATTGATTTTTGACGGCGGTATGGGGACGTATTACGCCCAGAAAAATTCGTCGGCCATGGACAGGTGCGAGCCTGCCAACGTAAGGCGGAACGATTTAATATACGGTATACACAGGGAATATATAGAAGCCGGATGTAAAGCCGTTAAAACAAATACGTTCGGGGCAAACAGGCCGGCTTTCGACGGCGATGAAGAAACTGTGCGGGAAATAATTCAAAAAGGATATGAAACTGCATGCAGGGCAGCCGGGAACGACGTATTTGTTTTTGCCGACATCGGTCCCGTTGAAATTACGGGGGAAACGGATATTTCAGAAGAATATAAGTTTGTTGCGGATATATTTATAAACTGCGGAGCAAAAAATTTTCTTTTCGAAACTATGAGCGGGGACGAAGGACTAAAAGAAACGGCTGAATATATAAAAAGCAAAGCGCCAGACGCTTATATTATAACGTCCTTTGCCGTACAGCCCGACGGATATACCCGCGACGGACATTACGGCAGGGAACTGTTTGAAAACGTTAAAAAGTCCGGATGTATAGACGCTGTAGGCGTCAACTGTATTTCGGGGCCTTACCACATGCTGAATTATATTAAGGGGCTTGATATAGAAGGGATTACGCTGTCGGTAATGCCGAACGCAGGCTATCCGACGGTTATAAACAACAGGACGCTGTTTAATTCAAGTCCGGAATATTTTGCGGAGATAATGGCCGACATAGTAAAATGCGGCGCGGGCATTATAGGAGGCTGCTGCGGGACTACGCCTGAATATATAAGGCAGACTGTTGAAACAGCGGCGTCGGCAGCCGGATCGGTGAAAGAACTTACTGCAAAGGCCGAAAATAAAGACGAAAGGGCTGAGACAAACAACACCTTGTGGGACAAGCTGGAAAAAGGAGAAAGAGTAATTGCCGTTGAACTTGATCCCCCCTATGACGCAAATGCGGAGAAATTTATATTAAATGCAAAAAAGCTTAAAGAAACAGGAATTGACATAATGACTATAGCGGACTGCCCAGTCGGCCATGCACGTGTGGATTCAAGCCTTCTGGCATGTAAAATAAAGAGGGAAACGGGCCTTGATACGCTCCCGCACATAACATGCCGCGACAGGAACCTTAACGCGACAAAGGCGTTGCTTCTCGGGCTTAATATTGAGGGGATAAATAATGTGCTTCTCGTAACTGGAGATCCTATACCGACAGCCGAAAGGGACGAAGTTAAAAGCGTATTCAATTTTAATTCTAGGATACTTGCAAGATATGTTTCAAACCTCAATGAAACTGTATTTACATCGCCGTTTTGCATCTGCGGCGCGCTGAATGTAAATGCGCCGAATTTTGATATACAGCTTAGGATTGCGAAGGAAAAGGTCGAAAACGGGGTTAAAGTTTTTCTTACCCAGCCGGTAATGACTGAAAGAGGTCTTTCAAACCTGAAAAGGGCGTATAATGAACTCAATGCCAAAATACTAGGCGGTGTGATACCTGTTATGAGCTATAAAAACGCATGCTTTATGGATAACGAAATATCAGGGATAGACGTCGATGAAAAAATTATAGAGTTATACAAAGGCAAATCCAAAGAAGAAAGCGAAAAGCTTGCGGTTGACATATCGTGCGAAATTATCGGAAACATGGAACCGTACTGCCACGGCCTTTACATTATAACGCCGTTTTCAAGGGCTGATATTGTGTGCAGTATTATCGAGCGTATTAGGAAAGACAAGCGGCTGTAAACGGCGTTTAAATAATAATTTGATAAAATAACGGTTTGGTTTTAAATATACGGGCCTGCCGTATTTCTGCCGATGCTTTTGGCCGTAAGTACGTTTTTATCTGTGAAATTAATTTATGCGGTTTAGTTAAGCTTTGGGTTATTGGCCAAACTACGTTCCGAAGCGGGATTATGCCGCTTCGGAACGCGGAGCCGGATTAGCGGAAGTTTAGTATAAGCTTTGATTTTTGGTACAAACATAGAAGGGGACATGCTCCCGGCAAGGAAAAATTTTCCACATTTCCGTTCTGCATACGCTTGCCGCAGGAGTCGTTGCGCCGGCGCGTATGCGTCTAGAACCGCAAAAAATTTTTCCTTGCGAGGTCGGAGCGTTTTAACGGGCGTCGGCGGCGTAAGGCAAAGGCCTCAGACGCCGAGGCTCCTACGGCAAGCGGCTTTAACGCGGCTATTGCGCATATAACGTCCGCTGAAACCGTATGTTTCCTGTAAACGGAAGCTATAGAAATGTATGACAACATGCAGTTGCTATTATTGTAAATATTACTATATATATCCGGAATTATATATCCGTTTATTGTGCAAAAAATATATTTAAAATCCATTGACAAAATATCAAAATAGGAGTATATATTTATTATAAACAGATGGAAAGTATAACCTGCTTAAAGCAGGGTATATTTTTTGACAAATATTTAGCATGCTAATTATTTGTTATAAAAATATTTATTGAAGCTTTTCTCTGTCTGTAAAAATAAACAAAATAAAAGCTGTTTATGCCGAAATAAACGGTTTTTATTGGGCCTTTTATTCAAAAATGAAAGGCTAGGCGGCTGTAAATGCCGAAAACAGGCGCCGCAATTTGTGAATTTTACAACAACACAGTCAGGCATTGGGGCCTGAAGCACAAGGAGAATTTTATTTATTATTGGGGGTATTTTTTATGAACTTTGAGTTATCGGAAAAAGAAGCGCTTTTACAGAAAAAAGTAAGGGAATTTGCGGAAGAAAAATTACTGCCGGGCGTAATTGAAAGGGATGAAACAAGTTCTTATCCTATTGATCTTTACAGGGAAATGGTTGATATGGGACTTATCGGGCTTCCATATGAGAAGGAATACGGCGGACAGGGCGGAAACTACCTTGATTATGCTATTGCCGTAAAAGAGATTTCAAGGGTAGACGCGTCTTTGGGAATTAGTTTTTCCGTATGCACTTCGCTTTACGGCGGCAGCGTTTACAACTCTGCAAACGAAGAACAGAAAAAGAAATTCCTGAAACCTGTGCTTGAAGGCGGAGCTTTGGGATCGTTCGGTCTTACGGAGCCGAATGCGGGCAGCGACGCCGGAGGATGCGTAACCGTTGCGGAAAAGAAAGGCGACCATTATGTGCTTAACGGTGCTAAGTGCTTTACAACAAACGGGCCGTTGTGCGATTATATCGCAGTTTACGCTTTAACACAGCCTGAACTTAAATCAAAAGGGCTTTCATTATTCCTTGTTGAAAAAGGAACTCCCGGATTTACAATAGGCAAGGTTGAAAATAAAATGGGAATAAGAGCGGCTCAGGTTTCCGAAACGATATTTACGGACTGTGTTGTTCCGGCGGAAAATCTTTTGGGAAAAGAAGGCGACGGATTTAAAATCGCCATGAAAACTCTTGACGGCGGAAGGATTGGAGTTGCAGCGCAGGGCCTTGGAATTGCGGAGGGCGCTTTTGAAATAGCAAGAAAATATCTTATGAAGAGGGAACAGTTTGGAAAACCTCTTTATAAAAACCAGTACCTTGCTTTTAAAATGGCGGAACTTGAATGTGTTATTGATCAGGCAAGGCTTATGCTTTATAAAGCCGCCATGGACAAATCGGAAGGAAGGCCGTATTCGATTGCCGCTGCAAAAGCAAAGCTTCTGTGTACAAACGCCGCAATGCAGGTTACTACCGAGGCAGTCCAGATGCTTGGCGGCAACGGATTTATGAAAGATTACCATGTTGAAAGAATGATGCGCGACGCTAAGATTACGCAGATTTATGAAGGCACAAACGAAATTCAAAAGCTTATTATCAGCGGCGCATTGTTTAAATAAACGCTGATATAGTTTAAAGGCATAAAACGGGTAAATTATAAAAAAGACGGTAAAAGCGCGACATAGCTTTTCCGTCTTTTTTATATGGACTTTGAGAATTTTATAATTGCCAAAAATTTTACAAAAGTTATAGTATACGGCGCGTCTGTGGTTATAAACATATTAAAATAAAAAGTAGCCTCAGTTTACAAGAGTACACACGGTTTTAACGGATGTTAGCGGAGCAATAGATGTGTTCCGCTTTGCCATAGGCTCTGCAATGCCGGCCTGTCTTTGCCTTGCTGTTACGCCGCTAACGTCCGTTAAAATTCCCAGACTTCACAAGGAAAAAAATTTTTGCAGTTCAAGGCGCATGCGCGCCGGCACAGCGGCTACTATGGCAAGCGTATGCAACACGGAAACGCGGAAAATTTTTCCTTGTGGGAAGTGATCGCCCTTGTAAACTGAAGCTAATATTTATGCAAAAACCAAATATTATGATTGCAAACGGCAATCTTTTTAGTTTTTTATGTTTTTTAGTTAAGAAGAATAGCTAATTAGGCCGCGACGGTTTTTACACTGTGATATTTATGCCGCTTTTAAGCGGCTGTTTTATTTCACACCCAATTATAAATTAATAGTTGTATACTACTGTTAATCGCGCTGTTATTTCTATATCGTCATAGTAGATTTCGGTTGAAGCGCCGCTTCCGCCGTCCATATCGGCGTTTGCCGCCATACTTTTCGAGGACGCGGTTTCGTAAGAGTAGCCGCCTCCGTTTTCAGTTACGCTTACAGGCGCACCTATTGTGACGTTGAGGGCTCCGGCTATATATTCGGCGCTGGTTTTTGCGTTTGCAACGGCAAGCTCAAGAGCTTTTCCGTAATATTGCGATGGATTTTCAACTGAAAAGTATACGCCGTTATTTATGTTTGCTCCGGCTTTTGCGGCGGCGTCAATTACGTTTGTTATATTGTCAAGGTCTTTTGTTGTTACTGTAATTGTATTTGTTGCGGTATATCCTGTTATGGTTTGGCTGTTTGAATTTGAATAGTCAGGATATATTGAAAAATCGCTTGTCCTGAACTGATTTTCTGTAAAACCCAGTTCTTTAAGGGCCGACGTTACATTTTCCATTATTTCTGCATTTTCGCTTTGCGCCTTAAGAGACGTATCGGCGACAGTCCTTACGCCAAGTACAATTTCGGCAGTGTCCGGTTCGGCATATACCGTTCCCTTTGCGTTAACTGTAATTTCACGGGCATTGGTTTCGGCGGCAAAAACAGGAACGGATAATAAAAATACGGCGCAGCAGCATGTGGCTAAAGCAGATTTAAATTTTTTCATAATAATGCCTCCTTTTAAAACAGTAAAAATACACAGTTTAATCTAAGAAAAATTTTGTTCTTTGCGCCATGAAAAACAGGAATTGGATAAACGTAATTTTGTGGCGGATTTTTCTGTTTTTCATTGGTCTAAGAATAAAAATTATTATATATATTATAACTTAAAATAATTGGATTTTGTTCCTTAAAATAATAATTTTGTTTAAAAATATTTTATGCTTTGCAGCTTCATATATAGGAGTTGTTTGAAGATATGATGAAAAAGAGCACGGTTCCGTGTGTAAATGTTCGGCGGAGAAAAAGTGTGAGATTAATTTTTATTTTAAAAACAATGCATTTTTAAAATTCAATCAGCCATATTTTGCCGGTACACATTATTTAAGCAATTTTTGCTTAACATACAAATACAAAAAAACAGAATTACAGAATTACCTTCTGAATTGTAAAATAAATTATCATCCAATTCAGAAGGTATCCGGTAAGGTATGGGTTTTTATTGTATAAAGAAACAAAAGATACGATAATTAAATATAATATCAACAAAGTATGGCGAATTAATGAATCGCCATATCTTTGCTTGCATATGTTTTAGCTTGCTTTTTGTTCCAGCCTGAGCCTGTCGGCAATTAAGGCAATAAATTCGCTGTTTGTCGGTTTGCCTTTATGGTTATTAATTGTATATCCGAAAAGACTGTCAATAGCGTCGATTTTGCCCCTGTTCCATGCGACTTCAATAGCATGGCGAATTGCTCTTTCCACACGGCTTGGGGTTGTGTTGCATTTTTTGGCGATGGAAGGGTAAAGCTCTTTTGTAATATAGTTTAATACATCCATATCGTTAACGCTCATAATAATGGCTTCGCGCATGTAGTGGTATCCTCTTATGTGCGCCGGAACGCCGATTTCATGCAGTATATTTGTTACTTTTGTTTCAAGGTTATAGGCGTTTGTAAGGTCGGCTCTTACCGGTTCCGCAGCAATGGCCGAAGGGGCCTGTTGAGTTTGTGCCGGCGTTTGCCTGAATTGGCGGATCCTGTTTACAAGGGATTCCATGTCAAAAGGTTTAAGTATGTAGTAGTCGGCGCCAAGTTCAAATGCGCGGTTTGATATTTTTTCTTGGCTTAAAGAAGAAAGTATTATACAAATCGGCCTTTTTGCGATTTGGCTTTGATTAAGCTTATCTAAAAGTCCAAGACCGTCGAGGCGCGGCATAATACTGTCGATAAGGGCTATATCGGGATGGGTTTCATTAATCAGTTTGAATGCCTCTGTCCCGTCATAAGCAACGGCTACCACTTCAATATCGTCCTTGCTGTTAAGGTGGTTTTTAATCACATCGCAAAAATCCTTATTATCATCTGCAATTAATACTTTTATTCTGTTTTGATTCAACATAATCCCTCCAAGATTAAATTTTTGTTTTGACTTCCAAATTAAGATGAAATATTGGAAATTTTTTCCTCGTGTGGATAATTATAGATGTATACACCATTTTTTGCAATACTTATTATAACCAAATTATGGAAAAAAATATCCGATATTTTTGCATAATAAGACTAAATATAGTGGTATATTGTTTTTTTTACCACACAAAGTGTGTTTTTTTGTCTTATTATTAGGATTAATATCAATGTTAGAATATGCAGACTTATAAGGAAAAAACATTTAATGAATGAATATGCGGTCGATTAAAGTTGCTAAAAAATCTTTGCCAGATAAAAAACTACTATTTTTAATAAAAATAAATTAATAAAATACGCATGTTCTAATTAAAGGGATAAATTTTATAATTTTGTTAAAATAATAAGATGTCTGTTTATTATGCTTTTTTACTTATAGGCAGGGCGGCCGTGGATTGCTAAATATGAATTTTTATACATTTTATTGTCTGATATGTCAATGCCGAACCAACGTGGCGGCGCGAATGTTTCCATTTCTTCTAAACTGGAAAATTCAACTTCCGTGGTAATAAGGCCGTCAAGCTGCGAGTGGTAAACGTCAAGCTCGGCTGTAAGACCGCATTTAAGCGGTATATAATACCTTGTTTTAATGACAATGGATGTTTCGGATTTTTTTATTAGGCGCTCATATTGTTCTTTTGTAATGTTAAGTTCAAGTTCTTCACGAGAGATAAGCCCGTCGCCTTTTACAGTAAGCATATATTTACCGCTGTGATTTCTCAGCCTTATAACCGGTTCGGTTGAGATATAGCATTGGGAGATTTCAGCTTTTTTGAAGCCTTCAAGAGAAAAAGGTACTTTTTTTGTCAAATATTTTTTTTCGATTTCCATTTTGAGCTCCTTTATTGTTTTATATAGTTATTTTTTTACTGTAATCATTATTATAACAAATAATCGTATTGTTTTGTATATGCTTTTTGTATATAATATTTCATAAAGAGAGGTGATTGACTTGAAAAAAGTTTGTATATTTTTATCTGAAGGATTTGAGGAAGTTGAAGCAATTACTGTAATAGATTTGCTGCGCCGGGCTAAAATTGAGGTTGTAATAATTTCAATAAGTGAAAACGTACAAATTACGGGAAGAAGCGGAATAAAAGTTTTAACAGATCACACAATGCGTGAGTTAGACATATCGAATTGTGACGGAATTATACTTCCGGGAGGAATGCCGGGAACAGAAAACCTTTATTCAGATAAAAAATTATGCGAGAGTATTGTCAAATTCAATAATGAAGGCAAGCTTATTGCGGCAATCTGTGCGGCTCCCGTAATTTTCGGCAGGCTTGGTTTGCTGAACGGAAGGCGCGCATGCTGTTACCCGGGAATGGAAAGCGAACTTACAGGAGCCGTAATAGAAGAAAACAGTGTTGCTTCAGACGGGAATATAATAACTTCAAAGGGAGTAGGAACGGCAATAGATTTTTCCAAAGCTTTGATTGAGTATTTAGCCGGAATAGAAAAAGCACGGGAAGTAATGGAAAGCATTGTATATAAAAACGGCTGCAACATTTAGGGTGAGGTTATATTTTATGTATTTTTCTTATATATAAATGAAGGATGCGGTGATTTTCGGCAGTATTATAAAACAGGCGTATATTTTCTTAATATAAACGTATAAACCTTTTTTAAAAGGCTTTACTTGCCATAAAATCGTGTGGTATACTTAAGCGTATAATTTTTCAAAGTATCCCTGTAAAAGCGGCATAAGTGTTTAAAGCTTAAAAAATCAAGCCTGATTGGATGTTTTATAATGAATAAAATGCAGAAATATTTTATGTATAGGCAGAGCCTTATAGATCAATATTTAAAAGGCGATATGACAAAAAGGGAATATCTTAAAAAAAATTATGAAATGGTTATTAATAATGATATAGGACCATTTACTATTTTGGATTCGGTTGACAAGTGCCTTTATAATTACCAATATTATAATGCCCTTGCCAAAGAGAATAAAACTATGAGCGCCGAATACGGTATGGAATACGAAGTAAAAAAAGGCTTTAGGGAAAAAAGCAACTATTATTACCATAAGAAAGACCAAGCTACAAAGCAGGTACTGAAATTATTGGATTATAAAAATATAGAAGCTTATTTTGTTAAAGTGAGAAGCAAAGCGCTTAAAGGGCGGCTTTTTGAAATTGTATGCCGTGATTACGGCATGTACGACATGATATTACATTCAACCGATACGTCAATATTGGCTTCTCTCAGGGAGGAAGGCGTTTTCTGTGAGGAAAGCCGTATTTCGCTTATAGACGGATATGTGAATGCCAAATATTAAATAGTATTAAAGCCTGAATCGGCACGGTATTTATAATTGTTTTCATTTAGGCTTTCGGCGTTCACTGCAGCTAATTGTTTCGGTGAACGTCTTATTATATATAATGGTTTCATTATTAAAGGAAAGGAACGTGGCTATGGAAAAAATAGAATTGTCTGAAATTTACGGCATGAACGTTTTTAACGATATTGTTATGACTGAAAGGCTGCCGAAAAAAATTTACGAGGAATTGAGAAGGACAATAGAAAATAAAGAAAGCTTATCGGCTTCCGTTGCGGAAGTTGTTGCAAACGCAATGAAGGATTGGGCGATTGAAAGGGGAGCGACCCATTATACCCATTGGTTCCAGCCGATGACCGGGATAACTGCCGAAAAGCATGAAGCGTTCCTGACGCCTGTTGGGCACGGCAGGGCTATTGCGGAATTTTCCGGCAAAGAACTTATAAAAGGTGAATCTGACGCGTCGTCATTCCCTTCCGGAGGACTGAGAGCCACGTTTGAAGCAAGGGGATATACGGCGTGGGACTGCACTTCGCCGGCGTTTTTAAAAGAGGATGCGTCGGGGCTTACGCTGTGCATACCAACGGTTTTCTGCAGTTATACAGGCGAGGCCCTGGATAAAAAGACGCCGCTTCTGCGCTCGCTTGATGCGCTTAATACGCAGGTTATAAGGGTACTCAGGCTTTTCGGCGACAATGAAACCAAAAGAATTATAGTATCGGTAGGCCCTGAACAGGAGTATTTCCTTATAGATAAAGACATGTACAAAAAAAGGAAGGATCTTATATTTACCGGAAGAACGCTTTTTGGCGCCCATGCTCCTAAAGGCCAGGAACTTGACGACCATTATTACGGAAGTATAAGGGAAAATGTTGCAAGCTTTATGCATGAACTTAACAGAGAGCTTTGGAAACTCGGCATACCTGCAAAAACTCAGCATAATGAAGTTGCGCCGTGCCAGCATGAGCTTGCGCCTATATATACTGACGTTAACCTTGCAACTGACAATAACCAGCTTATAATGGAATCTATGAAAAGGATTGCGGGACACTTTAACCTTGTATGCCTGCTCCATGAGAAGCCGTTTGAAGGCGTGAACGGTTCGGGAAAACATAATAACTGGTCTATTTCTACAGATACGGGCAGGAATTTACTTAAACCGGGGAAAAAGCCGCATGAGAATTTATTGTTTTTGACAATGCTTGTGGCGGTTATAGAAGCGGTTGATAAGCATGCTGATTTATTAAGAGTGTCGGCGGCTAACCCGGGCAATGACCACAGGCTTGGGGCAAACGAGGCTCCGCCGGCAATTATTTCTATTTTCTTGGGCGACCAGCTTGAAGATATACTTGAGCAGTTGGAAAAAGGGGAACTTTCAAAAAGCAAGCAGGGTGAGGAAATGACTGTTGGCGTAAGCACCGTGCCATGGCTTAAAAAAGACGTTACGGACAGGAACAGGACGTCGCCTTTTGCATTTACGGGGAATAAATTCGAGTTTAGGATGCTTGGCTCATCAGACTCTATAGGATGTACAAACTATATCTTAAACTCTATTGTTGCCGACGTGCTTTCTGATTTTGCCGACAGGCTTGAAAAGGCAGACAACTTTGAGAAGGCTGTAATAGAACTTCTCAAAGAATCCGTGAAGGCCCATAAGAGGGTTGTATTCAATGGAAACGGCTACGGCAATGAATGGATAGAAGAAGCGGAAAGGCGTGGATTGCCTAATATAAGCTGTATGCTTGAAGCCATACCGGCAATCAAGAGCGAAAAGGCAGTTAAGCTTTTTGAAAAACACGGCGTGCTTACAAGGATCGAATGTGAATCCAGAGCCGATATACTTTATGAAGAGTATGCGAAACAGATTAATATTGAGGCAAAAACAATGGAGGATATGGCGCTCAAGCAGATAAGGCCGGCTGTTATGAAATATTCAAACGAGCTTTCAAAAACGGTTATAAACCTTATGGAGGCAGGCGCCGACCCTTCAACGGCAAGAGGAGTTCTAAACGAACTTGTTGACAAAACAGATGAATTTGACAGGGCGCTTAAAAATCTTACTGTTTTATTGAACAAAAACGGCGAAATATCCGATATGGCGGAAAAAGCGGCGTCATGCAGGAAAGAAATTGTTCCGGCTATGGAAGCTCTCAGGGCTCCGGCTGACGAACTTGAGAAAATGGTAGACGAGAAGTATTGGCCGTTCCCGACATACGGCGATTTGTTGTTCTACATATAAATAATATGTAAGAATAATTATAAAAGTATAAGATAAAAGGCATATGCGATTATAAAAGGCATATGCCTTTTTACTCTTCAAGATATAATAACTGTTTGATGTCATTTTTTTGATATTATGATATAATAATAAAGTGTTAAAATATAGGCAGTTTATGTATAAAAAATTAATAAACCGATATTTTGAAATTTTCTTGTAAAAAATATATCGTAAAGACAGTTTTGTATATATACCTCTAATTTATTGAGGTTTATTTGTCTGAATCGGAGGCGGGGAAGTTATATAAGAAGTTGTCTGCCGGGTGCGAGGGTATTATAGCGCCGTCGGCGGCGGGAGGGTAGTATATGACGTTTTTACAGCTTAAATACATCAGTGAGATTTATAACTGCGGTTCCATTAATAAGGCGGCGCAGAACCTGTTTGTTTCCCAGAGCAGCCTTTCAAGCTCTATCAGGGAACTGGAGCAGGAGCTTGGAATTAAAATATTTATAAGGAGCAACAGGGGAATAGTTTTAACCGAAGACGGCCAGGAGTTCCTTGTGCAGGTTAGGCCGATAATTGAACAGCAGAAAAAAGTCGAGAGGTTCTACAACGACAGATACGGCCATGAAACGGCAAAGCTTAATATCTCGGCCCAGCGGTATCCTATATGTACAAAAGCCTTTGTTGAGCTTATGAATATGGAAGAATGTGGCAAGTTTGAATTTTCATTTAAAGAAACCGATATGGATAAGGTTATAGAAAATGTTAAAGACAGAAAAAGCCATATAGGCATAATTTTCCTTTCGGATATGACCGAAAAATTTATGAACAGGGTGCTTAATGCAAGCGAAATTGAATTTAATGAAATTAAAAGGATCAAGCCGCATGTATTTTTAAATATAAACCATCCCTTAGCGGAAGAAGAAGAAATTAGCCTCAGCGATTTGGCAAAATATCCGTATCTTGTTTTTTCAAAAAAAGACAATACCAGTTCAAATTTTTCTGAAGAAGCCGTTTTTTCGGGTTCATACTGTTTTGACAAGATTATTTATATTAACGACAGAGCCACGGCTTATAACATACTGAGCCACAGCAAGGCGTTTACAACGGGAAGCGGCGTGCTTCCTAAGGGATATGTGCCGCCGGATATTAAAGCCGTGCCTGTAAAAGACAAGATAGATTACATGCGCATAGGCTGGATTAAGCTTAAAGAGTTTACTCTTAACGACAGGGCGGAAAAATTTATAAAGTGCCTAAAAGAGATGTTGGACGGGAAAGCGGTTGTATAGAGCATGCGGTTGGGTTTAATGTAATATAGGCACAGCGCAATAACTTTTTTGTCTGAAACGGTTTCATTGTTATTTCGGAGCATAGGCTTTTTTAGTGCGCAAATGATGCAAAAATTGTGGTTTATTCGGAAACGGCTAAAATCACATTTTAAATTTGAAGGAGAAATAAAAAAATTAACTTAAATTCAGCATAAGCGCATGCTATTTAAAAATATATTTTATACGTCTGCGGATGCGGATTGTGGGGAAACCGTATCAAACGCTGTTGTTATTAAACCGTACTGTTTTGCTGTTAAAACTTTTCGGCCTTAAAAGAAAAAGTTTTTTGACGTTTAAGTCATGGCTTTGTTGGTTTACGAATAAATAAATCAAAGCATGCAGTTTTAAATAAAGGTTACCGGTATTCCGTCGGCATATTAAAACTTATTATTATTTGGTTCAGGCAATTATTATGGAAAGTATAACTTTTTAATTTTAAAGCTGATTTTAGTTTTTGAAATTACGCTATATACTGCCGATTGCCATGTAACATGCCGGTTTTATAAGAAAAATAACGATTATAGCCAAATTCCGTTCTGTATTGTGGCAGGAAAACAAAAAAGCGGCAGTTTTAATTTATAATTATTAGTTCAATATGTTTTGGTTTTTAAAATGAGTGCAGGTCAACGGTAAAAAATGATATATTGTAAAAAAGACGGACAAAAACAATAGTTTTTAAACCGTCTTTTAAACTTTCGTTTATATCATGTCGTTAGATAAAAATTAGTTACGATATATTTCAGCATGCTTTTAATTTAATTACATAGTCATAATATTGTAAAAGTCTGTTTAAATCATGATTTGTCGACTGCTTTCCATTCCTTATAATCCCAAGGACGTTTTTTGATTATACCGTCGGCATAAGGTATAAATATTGAAATAACGGCAAAGGCTGCAAGCAGTATCTGATACCATAATAATGGGAAAAGGCTCAGAGGGCTTATCTGCGCGGATGCTTCTGCAGTAAGGCTGCATGCCAAAAGCACCTGTGCGCCGTATGGTATAAATCCCTGGAATATACAAGTCCACATGTCAAGAAGCGAAGCGCTTCTTCGTGGATCTACATGGAACTCTTCACAAATACCTTTTGCAATAGGGCCTGTGATAATAATTGCTACCGTATTGTTTGCAACTGCCATATCGGCGGCGGAAGCTATCGCGGCTATGCCGATTTCAGCCGAACGTTTTCCCTTTATAAGCCCTTTTATTTTTTCAAGGAGCCATTGAAGGCCGCCGTTTTTTGTTACCATATATGCAAGGCCGCCCGTTATAAGGGAAAGAAGGAAAATTTCCGTCATACCGGTAAAACCGCCGTAAATGCTCTGCACAAACCCTAAAGGGGCAATATCGCCGTAAGCTATGCCGATTATTCCGGCGATTATCGTTCCCGAACCGAGAGTCAAGAAAACATTAAAGCCCATAACGGCCATTACAAGCACGAATATATACGGAAGCACTTTGATAAAGTTATAGTCGAGGTATTCAAGGGGCACGGCTGTTTCCGGCTTGCCGAAAATAAGCAGAAGTATAAATGTAAGCACAGCGGCCGGAAGGGCTATAAAAAAGTTTACTTTAAATTTATCGCGCATTTCGCATCCCTGAGTTCTTGTGGCCGCGATTGTCGTGTCGGAAATAATTGAAAGGTTATCCCCGAACATTGCGCCGCCGATTACAGCGGCAACCATTAATGGCAGGCTCAGCCCGGCTTTATCGGCTGTGGCGATTGCAATAGGGCCGACGGCGCCGATAGTGCCCATAGACGATCCTGTTGAAACTGCCAAAAATGCGCTTATTACAAACATACCTGCCGTTATATATTCCGCGGGGATAATCGAAAGCCCGAGATTTGAAGTTGCTTCAACTCCGCCCATGGCGCTGGCAACGGAAGCAAAAGCGCCGGCGAAAAGGTATATAAAACACATGGTAAGTATGTTTTCGTCGCCGCATCCTTTTATAAAATCCGCCAGCTTTTCATCCATTGAGCCTTTGAACATTGCAAAGGCAACCATAACGGCTATTAAAATTGCAACGGGGGCGGGGAATTGGTAAAATGCCATTTCAACGCCTTTGCTTTGAAGTATAATGCCTGCCCCCAAGTAAATAAATATAAACACTAAAAACGGGATCAGCGCCGACCCGCGGGGCTTTGTGGTGTTGCCTGGTTTCTTATCCATAATACTTACCTCCTTTAAATATGCCGGGTTAATGATTATTATGATATGTAATTATACGCGTTTATAGTTTAAACAGCTCCATGTATTCAACAGTTTTTTGATTTTAGGAGCTGAAAAGCTATAATTTTTGTATATAATTAATATACCATATTTTATATGATTAGTGATAGAATAAAAAATATATAACCAGCTATCGGTTTTTTGGATAGTAGTTATATGATTTGCCGGCGGTATTTTTTGCGTACAATAATATTGGTATGCAATATGTATATAGTTATCGCAAAAACAGATAACTGGATATACATTTTTGCTATTAACACTTTTCATCCGTAATGTGGTATGGTTTAGTTAAGGAATTGAGATGATAACTGTTATACCGCATTTGAAAAGGAGTGTTGAATATGGAAAACTATAAATCTGGATTCGGTACAAAAGCCATACATGCAGGAAATAATAAAGACGATCGTTTCGGTGCGCTTACAATGCCGATTTATCAAACGTCGACATTTTATTTTAACAGCTGTGAAGAAGGCGGCAGGCGTTTTGCGGGAGAAGAGGCGGGATATATATACACGCGTTTGGGGAACCCGACTTCAAACGTACTTGAGAGAAAAGTTGCGGCGCTTGAATCAGGAGAGGCCGCGGCGGCAACGTCAAGCGGTATGGGCGCAATTTCATCAACGCTTTGGACAGTTGCGGGGGCAGGAAAGCATATTATCGCGGACAGCACATTATACGGCTGTACTTTCGCTCTGCTTGCACATGGCATGCCGAGGTATGGCGTTGAGGTAACGTTTGTAAATACTTCAAATCTTGATGAAATAAAGGCCGCGCTTAAAGAAAACACAGTTGCCGTATATCTTGAAACGCCGGCAAACCCAAATCTTAAAATTGCCGATATTTCGGCTATTGCCGAAACGGCTCACAGCTATAACAGTGAAATAAAAGTAATCTGTGACAACACTTTTGCAACTCCGTGCCTCCAAAGGCCGCTTGAGCTTGGGGCGGACATAGTCGTTCACTCCGCAACGAAATATTTAAACGGACACGGAGACGTTATAGCCGGTTTTGTAATAGGCAAGGCTGATTTTATAAATGAAGTGAAAATGTTCGGTATTAAGGATATGACAGGCTCCGTCCTTGGGCCTCAGGAAGCGTTTTTGATTTTGAGAGGCCTTAAAACACTTGAAATCAGAATGAAACGCCATTGCGAAAATGCAAGGGCAATAGCACAGTTCCTTGATAAACATGAAAAGATTGAGAAGGTTTATTATCCGGGACTTGAAAGCCATGTAAATTATGAAGTGGCCAAAAAACAGATGTCGGATTTCGGCGGTATGGTATCATTTGAGGTTAAAGGTGGAAAAGCTGCCGGCATGAAGCTTGTTAACGCGCTTAAGCTTTGTACGATAGCCGTAAGCCTTGGCGATGCGGAAACTCTTGTGGAGCATCCTGCAAGCATGACCCATTCGACATATTCGCCTAAAGATCTTGCCGACGCCGGCATACCAGAAGGGCTTGTAAGGCTTTCGGCAGGCCTTGAAAACGCAGAAGATATTATATATGACATTGAACAGGCTTTGAAAGAGATTTAATACACGCGGCAGTTTGCATAGTTGCTTTATGGAATTTGTGAAAATTAAACCCCTCGTTTACTTTTAATTTGCCGTATACGTTTTAACCCCTGCAAATGCGTTGCGGCGGCTTAATGAAGAAAAATGCCTCCCCCTCTTAAAAAGAAAAAGAGGGAGAGGCGCCTTTTTATTGAAACTTATACGTTTTCTGCAAGAGTACATGTCGCTATGTAACTGCCGTATTGTAGGGATTGCGGTTTATATACGTCAGAAAACGGCATATTTCAAAAATTTATCTGCACAAAAGCGTATCGTTTTATGTTGCTACGGAATTATGCCGCACAAAAATTATGGTTATTTTTTTGGAGGGATGATTTCAATCCAGTAATTATCGGGATCGCTGATAAAATAAATTCCCATGTCAGGATTTTCAAAACATATGCATCCCATTTCTTTATGTTTTTTGTATGCCGCTTCGTAATCGTCCGCCTCAACTGCCAGATGAAATTCATTTTCACCGAGGTTATAAGGCTCTTTCCTGTCACGCAGCCATGTAAGTTCAAGAGAAAAGCCTGTTTTCCCATCGCCGAGATAAACAAGTATCCATTCGCCTTCAGAAGGGCTTGTTTTGCGGCGTACTTCTTTCAGGCCAAGGGCTTCTTCATAAAATTTAATGCTCTTTTCGAGATCCAATACATTATAATTAAAGTGGTTGAATACAAACATATTTATTGCCTCCTTTTGAATATTAATGATTGTGGCCGCATCCGTCATGGTGGTGATGTTCATGAGTGCAGCAGTCATGGTCATGATCGCCGCCGTCATTTTCCGTTCTGTAATTAAACCCGTTGTCTGTAAAAATAGTGCCGGCCTTGTCGATAATCAGCAGGGCCTGTTCAAATGACGAAGCAGTATCGATGCCGTTTTTGATATAATCCATAAGTTCGTGTATATCCATGGCAATAGGAAGGCTTGCAATAAGCAGCTGCATTGCCGGTTTTCTTATGGTAAGCGGGAGTGAAGAAAAGTATCCGCGCATAAACGATAAAAAATTATCGAAGGCGTCGTTTTTGAAGCTTTCGTCTGCCGCCGGCATGTTCCTGTCCGTATTGAAATTAAATATTTCCCTGTTTATATCGCAGTAGAAGGCGTCGCGGACAAAGCCTTCCGTTGCCAAAATTTTTGCCGCGTCATCGTCAAACGTATCGTATGAACCGAGTTTTTCAAGAAGCGGAAGCTCTTTTTTGTTAATTTCGTTGGATTTGTCGATAACGGGTTCGATATATCCTTCAAGAAGTTTTGTAACTGTCTCGGTAAAAGCCAAATCGTCGGGGTTTTGCAGCATTTCACATACTTTGTGGTATACGTCGCCGTATCCGAAATTGCTTTCTGTCAGATCGTCAAAGGTAAAATTAAGATAATGAAGTATTATAAGGGAATTCGCCGCGTTTAATATTTCCTGACAATAGTCCTCTATTTCGGAAAGGCTGTCAAATATCCCGTCAATATCGTCAAATTCTTTTTCAAGTTCTTCGTCGTTAAGCTCGGATGGTTTTATACCGTATTTTTCTTTGAGGCTTTCGGCTATTTCTGGAAAGTATTTGCCGTAGTCCGGCGAACTGTCGGGAGCGCATGTATTTTTAAATGTTTCAAGCGAAGTTTTTATAAATTCTTTGCTTTCACCGCTGAAAGCCAACGAAAGGCTCTTTTCAACAAGACCGAAATATTTGTCGCGTCCCATTTTAAAAGGAACGCATTTAAAAAGCTGGCCCATAAAGCTTTTCTGTTCGGAAAGGCTTTCTGCATGCTGTATAAATTCAATACAGTCGGTATAGAACATGGAAAGTTCAATTTCTTTGTTTTTTCCGTCCATTTCTTTATATTTGCGCAAAGCCGTTTCATCGCTTATAACTGTTGAAATTATATTAAGCTGCGCAAAGTATCTGTAAATGTTTGAGTATATTTTGACTATGCCGTTTTTGATTTCAAATGATTTTTGCAGGCCAACGGACTTTTTTTCGCTGTCCTGCAAATTTTCGCAAAGTCTGCATGTTAATTCGTGTATATTTTCTTTAAGTTCGATTATTTCGCTGTGGACGGTATATTTTTCGGCAAAACTGTTTTCGCCAATATCCTCGCAGCAGCTTAACAAAAGAAGCAGGAAACTGCCGACGGCACAGTTATATATATATTCGGTTGACAGGCCTGTGATATTTTTTTCCAATTTGTTATTATCCATAAATTACTCCTTTCGCATTACGTATTATTATAGTGCATATTTTTCCCAATAACAATACTTTACAGCCCTTTTTTATGGTAGTATAATTTTTGCTTTAATGAGGAGGGAGCTTATGAAGTATTCAAATATTGTAAAAGGCATTTTTGTAAATAGGCCTAATCGTTTCACGGCAAATGTTATTATAGACGGAAAAGAAGAAAAGGCACATGTTAAAAATACCGGAAGGTGCAGGGAACTTCTGATTGAAGGCGTAGCGGCGGCGCTTGAAAAGAGTTCAAATCCCGGCAGAAAAACCGCATATTCGCTTATCGGCGTTTATAAAGGAGAAACTCTTGTAAACATGGATTCCCAGGTACCCAACGCCGTTGCGGCTGAAGCCCTTGCCGAGGGGAAGATTGAAGAAATCGGCGCGGTTGACTGCATAAAAAGGGAAGTAAAATATAAGGACAGCCGTTTTGACATATATTATGAAAAGGCCGGGAAGCGGGGATTTATTGAAGTAAAAGGCGTAACGCTTGAAAACGGAGGAGTCGCGTCGTTTCCTGACGCGCCTACGGCAAGAGGGACGAAACACATGCAAGAGCTTGCCGAAGCTGTTGGAGAAGGGTATGAAGCGGCAGTTTTATTTTTGATACAGCTTGGCGGTGTTGATACGTTCGTACCTAATTACGATGCGGATTTAAAGTTTTGCACGGCATTGAAAGAGGCGAAAGCCGCGGGAGTTAAAATTATGGCGTACGGATGTTATGTAAACATTGATGAAATAAAAATCGATAAAAAAATAGATGTAAAACTTCGGTAAAATATAAGCAAAATATCAGTGTTTTTGGCTTATTATATTGACATTTTTACAGAGTTTAATCATAATATAATTATAAATAAAAGGGAAGGGGCGGTTTAAATGGAAGCGCTTAAAATATGTTTCAGCATTATATGCCCGATAAACGATACCTTTTATTTTCAAGCAAAAAATTCAGTGTGTTTCGGCAGCCGTTTGTCCTTTGGGGCAAAACGGCTTTTTTAATGCTTTAAAATTTAAAATACGGGAGGGATTATTATTTTACAGATTAAAAAATCTAAAATCAATGACGAGTACATAGTTTATAACCCCCATAATTTTAAGCTTCACACGCACACAAGGCATAAACGCATAGCCGTTGTAATTAAAAACAACGTTGAACGGCATCGTATGCCTAAAAGCAAGGATTTGAGGATGCTTTACAGCCATATAAGGGTTACTGCAAACAAAAAGTATATTAAAATGATAGAAGAACGCATAGCGGATATATTGGCGGAGAAAAAGAACTTTGACAAGACCGCGTAAATTGCAAAATATTTGGCGCTGCTATTGGGGAAAATACCTCAAAGCGGCGCTTTTTTTATTTTATGCTGTTATTATTTATTAATGCGGATTCGATTTTAATTATAAAGCGGCAGTTTGCAAAACGGCAGTCAGTAAACCGTGCCATGCTGTTTTTGAGGCTTTATAATAATTCGCCGCCGGAAATTATATGGTTTGAATTATAAAGATTTTTTAAGCGCAAAAGGTTTTTAAGACGTTATTTCCGTATATATTTAATGGCGAACGGATTTTATATATTAAGATTTGCGCTTAAAATTGAAAGTATATTGACATATTGCAGTTTTGTGTTACTATATTCAGGAAATATTTGATAAGGCTTAGGAGGCTTTTTATGTTATTAAAAAAACAACAGCTTAATCCGACGAAACTCATAGCCCTCGGATATTGTGCGATTATACTTATCGGGGCGGTTTTGCTGACGCTTCCGATATCTTCCAAAAACGGCGTTATGACACCTTTTATTGACGCTTTATTTACGGCTGCAACTTCAACATGCGTAACGGGGCTGGTTGTTTATGATACATACAGCCACTGGTCTTTGTTCGGCCAGCTCATTATAATAACGCTTATACAGGTTGGAGGCATAGGGTTTATGACAGTGGCTATATCTGCCGTTTCGCTTACAAAAAGGAAGATAGGCCTTTCAAACAGGTATGTAATGCAGGAATCCATTGCGGCGCCTCACATGGGCGGAATTGTCCGCCTTACTAAGCTGGTTGTTTTCGGAACGCTTTTTTTTGAAATTTCCGGAGCGTTTTTGCTTTCATTCAAGTTTATACCGGAACTTGGGGCGCTCAGGGGAATATATTTTTCAGTGTTCCATTCGGTGTCGGCATTTTGCAATGCCGGAATAGATCTTATGGGATATTATTCGCCTTTTTCATCTCTTGTTACTGTCGGGAACAATTATTTGTTTTTGATTGTTATAATGGGGCTTATTATAGTGGGCGGTCTTGGCTTTTTTGTTTGGAGCGATTTGTTGGAGCACGGGCTTAAATTTAAGCGGTACAGTCTCCATACGAAGGTTGTTTTGGCCACGACAGTTTTCCTTATTATATTCGGCGCGGTTTTAATATATATTTTTGAAATGAAAGGGACTGCTTTTCAGGGTATGGAACAGCATCAGAAAGTGATGGCGTCTTTGTTTCAGGCCGTTTCGCCGCGGACAGCCGGTTTTAATTCCATTGATCTTACTGCTTTGACAGACTCCAGCCTGCTTTTAATTATATGCCTCATGATTGTCGGCGGCTCGCCCGGATCGACGGCAGGAGGAATAAAGACCACTACGTTTACTATACTTGTGCTGAGTATTGTTGCCGTTGTGAAAAGGAAAAAGTCGGTTGAATGTTTTTCACGAAGGATTGACGAAGAAACTTTCCGGCAGGTTTGCAGTATTTTAATGATGTATTTAATACTTGTAATGTTTTCAACAATGGCCGTATGCGCCATTGACGGGCTTGATTTTATGGCTGTGCTTTTTGAAACCTCTTCGGCGGTAGGCACAGTCGGTCTTACGCTGGGCATAACTCCTGAACTCAGCGGAGTTTCAAAGTTTATTGTGCTGCTTTTAATGTATTTCGGAAGGGTTGGCGGAATAAGCGTGCTGCTTGCTATTTCAAACAGGGTTCCGGCGGCTTACAGGTATCCGCAGGAAAAAATTGCAGTTGGATAATTGATTTTTGGAGGTAAAAACATGAAATCGATACTTATAATCGGCTTGGGACGTTTCGGCAGGCATATGGCAAAAAAATTCCTTGAGCAGGGAAATGAAGTTCTCGGAGTCGATATGGATGAAGAAAGGGTAAACGACGCTTTGGATGTTCTTACAAGCGCGCAGATCGGGGACGCCAAAACAGAAAGGTTTGTGGAACATCTGGGAGTGAGGAATTTCGATCTGTGCGTTGTGGCTATCGGCGATGATTTCCAAGGTTCGCTTGAAACCACGTCGCTTTTAAAAGAGTACGGCGCCAAATTTGTCCTTGCACGGGCGAGCAGGGACGTTCATGCAAAATTCCTTTTGAGAAACGGGGCCGACAGGATTGTTTATGCCGAAAGGGAAATGGCCGAAAGGCTTGCCGTAACATATGGCTCGGACAATATATTCGATTATGTCGAATTGACGGACGAATATTCTATTTATGAAATAAAGATTCCCGAAAGCTGGATTGGCCACAGCATTATCAAGCTGAATGTCCGTTCAAAGTACGGAATTAACGTGCTGGCGATCAAAAACGAAGGGGTTATCAACCCGGCCCCATGCCCGGAACATATTTTTTCGGATAAAGAAACTATGATTGTAATGGGCCACAATGACGACGTTGAAAAAATAACGCATTTAAAATAGCAATATTCGGCTGTAAGTTTTACCTGTGCAGAATGTTAGCGCGCCCCTGCTGAGCAGTATTAAAGCAGGGGATTTTTTACAAATAATGTAATGCCGCTTTTGCTTGTATTTTTGATTCATAAAGAGGGTGCGTTCGGATTTTAAAATATATCGTGCGGATGTAAGGCTTAAGCAAAACGACTGAACTGATTTTTTAAAAGTATAGTTATCTTTGAAGAAGTTTAACATTGCGGCGTTCCATTTCTATTACTCCTTCTTCTTTCAGATTTTTTATTTCCCTCATCATTGCGCTTCTGTCGGTGCAGATATAATCGGCAAGGGCGGTAACTGAAAACGGCAGTGTAAACGAACTGCTTTTGCGGTTTGCGGCAGTTATATTAAAATAGCATAACAGTTTGCCGCGTATTGTTCTCTGGCTTAAAACTTCAACGCGGCTGCTCATCAGCAGAAGCTTATCTGCAATCATCTTAAAAAGGTTCTGCACAAGGAGCGTGTGGTGGTTGCAGGCATTTTGGCATCGTTTTGTTATATGTTCGTAATCGAGGAAAAGTACGGTGCAGTTTTTTTGGCATAGTACAAATATACTGTCTTTGGAACTGCCTGAAAAAGCTATTTCTTCGCCGAATATGCTGCCGCTTTCAAGGGTTTCGAGTATTGATCTGTTGCCTTCAAAATCTATGCGCACCATTAAAGCAAGCCCGGATTCTATAATGCCGACCTGTGAGCTGTTTACAGAATAATCGCATATTATTTCGCCTGATTTAAATGTTTTTTTAATACTGCCGAAACATTCCATCATTTGTTTGTATTCTTCAGGCGTTATTTCGTTAAAAAGGCCGCAGTCACCAAATCCCATAAAATCACCTCTCTTGTTGCAAATGCAACAGTAAAAATATAGAATTATGGTATCATATATTTATATAAATGTAAATAAGGAGGTTATAAATATGGTTGACGTTATTGTTTTAAATGGAGAAATAGATGAAAACGAAAAAATGGCGTATGTTAATTACGGCAAAAAACAGTATCCGCACAGGGAAATT
This sequence comes from Anaerotignum faecicola, assembly GCA_024460105.1. Taxonomy (NCBI): domain Bacteria; kingdom Bacillati; phylum Bacillota; class Clostridia; order Lachnospirales; family Anaerotignaceae; genus Anaerotignum; species Anaerotignum faecicola. Next base: position 403,243 of record JANFXS010000002.1, on the reverse strand, counting down.
GAATCTGTCGAGGTATCTTTGGACGGTGAATTTGTGGATTTAAAGTACCGCTTTAAAAGCGCTCCTCCTTTTGAAAGGATAAGGAGGATTACGGGATACCTTGTGGGAACTACGGAAAGGTGGAACGACGCTAAAAGAGCCGAGGAGAGGGACAGGGTTAAACATTCTGTTTTTTGAAACGGCGGCATAAAGCATTTTAGAGATAAAATAAGGCATATTTTTGAATCCGGGGAGATTTTTTACTATATTTTTAGTAAAAGGTTAAGAATTTTGTTATGGTAATTTCCGTGCCAATTCGTTAAGCTTAATATATAATACTTTTACATAAGGGGGTATATATATGGCTTTAGGACTGATGGCGGTTTTTATGGGAATAATACTTGCAGTTTCGATTACAAGCATTATACTTTTGCTTGTTGTGACAAACCCGAAGGCTGTTACGTTTATAATTGGATTTACTGCCGTTGCGGCGTTATTCGTGGCATATATTAACGCGTCGTCGCGGCCGACAAATGACGTTGCGGGAATTGCGGTTTCATACTGTTTCGGTATACTTCCGCTTGCAGCGCTTGTTTTACGGTTTGGTTTTGGCAAATACGATACAGTTTCAAAGCTTCTTATAGGCGCGTCAATAGTTATAAGCGTAATAATGATAATAATATAATAAGAAAATATTGTTGCGCTGAAAAATCCGGCTTTGCAAAAGAAATACAATAAGCCGGATTTTTTGTATGCGTGTCGTTCGGTCTGCAAAGGATAACAGGTTAAAACAGCCATAAGCGGCCTGACGGCTGTATTAATTTTATACATACTTTTAAACTGCCGCATTGGCAGGACAATTTTTTGATATTTTTGGCGCAAATGCACATGCATAAAGGAAGGCGGAGCGTATCTAACGCAATATGGACGCAGAGGCGCAGTCGTTTCGGGAAATAAAATTCAAAAGCCCGTATGTGTATGCAAAGTTGAAAACAGATGAATTTTAAATGTAAATCATACTTGATATAAGCCTGATGTAAAATTTATGCAATTATGTTTTAAACCGGGACAAAGGGGAAATAATAAACGTGAAAAAGCGCCATATAGAAATAAAATACTAGCCATAAAGAAAAAGCCTTGACATAAAGGCTTGGTTTTGGTAAGATAATGAGAAGTCACCTAAGGTGGAAATGCATTATGTCTGCATACTTAGGTTGTATTATACCATAGGTATTTTAATATTACAATACAATAATTTTATATTTATAATAAAAGTGGTGTTTTTTACTAAAATTATCCGCTTGGAATATACTGTTGTTGTACAATATCTATATTTATATATTAAAAAAATAAGAATTTCTTGAAATTTTACGGCTTTTGCCTCGCTGCTGATCAAAGGTGGTGCAGGCAAAGGTCTAAGTCTGTTTAAGGAATTCTATATTTTGCGTTAGGAAGAAGTACAAATAAATCAAGGAGTGACGAAGCCATGGAGAAAAACAGGATTCACTCTGTCAAGCAGGGCGACGGAGTAAGAAAGAGCTATTCAAGGATTAACGAAGTTCTTGAAATGCCAAATCTGATTGAGGTTCAGAAAGAAAGCTACGACTGGTTTTTAAGGGAAGGGCTTAAGGAAGCTTTTGAAGATATTTCGCCGATAACAGATTTCAGCGGCAACCTTGTGCTTGAGTTTACGGACTTTTCTTTGGACAGCGAACCGAAATATTCCATTGAAGAATGTAAGGAAAGGGACGCGACTTATGCCGCCCCGCTTAAAATAAAGGCGAGGCTTAACAATAAAGAACTTGATGAAATTAAAGAGCAGGAATTGTTTATGGGCGATTTCCCTCTTATGACTGACACAGGAACTTTTGTTATCAACGGTGCTGAACGTGTAATCGTCAGCCAGCTTGTACGTTCTCCCGGCATATATTACGCTTCTGATTTTGACAAAGTAGGCAAAAAACTCCTTTCGGCAACAGTAATCCCCAACAGGGGCGCATGGCTTGAATATGAAACAGATTCCAACGACGTTTTTTACGTCCGTGTTGACAGGACGAGGAAAGTTCCCGTAACTGTCCTTATAAGGGCTCTCGGTTTCGGCACGGATAATGAAATAATACAGATGTTCGGCGAAGAGCCGAAAATTATGGCAACGATTGAAAAGGATCCGAGCAAGTCATATGAGGAAGGCCTTGTTGAAATTTATAAAAAACTCCGTCCCGGCGAACCTCCTACGGTCGAAAGTTCCGAAACGCTTTTAAGGGGCATGTTTTTCGACCCTAAAAGGTACGACCTTGCAAAAGTCGGAAGGTATAAATTCAATAAAAAACTTGCCTTAAGGAACAGGATTAACGGCGCCGTGCTTGCCGAAAACGTAGTTGATCCGATTACAGGCGAAATTGTCGCCGAAGCGGGAGAAAAGCTCGATCTCGAAAGGTGCGACGCAATTCAGGACAGCGGCGTCGGATACGTTATAATTGAAACGGAAGAGGAAAGGACAATTAAAATCCTCACAAACCAGACTGTTTCAATCGAGCCTTACATTTCGGAGTTCGGCCTTAAAGCCGAGGACGTAAATATTAAGGAAAAAGTTTATTTCCCCGAATTAAAGAAAATTTTGGACGAATTTACGTCTGCCGAAGAAATTAAACTTGCGGTTAAAGAAAGGCACAGCCTTCTTTTGCCTAAACATATAACTATACAAGATATTATGGCGTCTATAAATTATGTTATGCAGTTAGATTATGGTTTCGGCAATGTAGACGACATCGACCACCTCGGCAACCGTCGTATACGCTGCGTAGGCGAGCTTCTCCAAAACCAGTTCAGGATTGGGCTTTCCAGGATGGAAAGGGTAGTAAGGGAAAGGATGACAATTCAGGATCTCGACGTTGTTACCCCTCAGGCTCTTATTAACGTGCGTCCCGTAACGGCGGCCATAAAGGAATTTTTCGGAAGCTCACAGCTTTCCCAGTTTATGGATCAAAACAACCCTCTTTCGGAACTTACGCATAAACGCCGTCTTTCGGCTCTCGGCCCGGGAGGCCTTTCAAGGGAAAGGGCAGGTTTCGAGGTGCGTGACGTTCATCACTCCCATTACGGCAGAATGTGCCCTATAGAAACGCCTGAAGGCCCTAACATCGGCCTTATTAACTCGCTTGCAACTTTTGCCCGTATAAACGAATACGGATTTATAGAAGCGCCTTACAGGAAAATAGACAAATCCGGCGATGAACCAAGGGTTACGGACGAATATATTTATGTGACTGCTGATGAAGAAGAAAATTACATGGTAGCCCAGGCCAACGAACCTTTAACCGAGGACGGATATTTTGTCCATAGGAAAGTTTCCGGCCGTTACCGTGAAGATATTATAGAAGTTGACAGGAAGGAAATCCACCTTATGGACGTAAGCCCTAAGCAGATGGTTTCGGTTGCTACGGCTTTGATACCTTTCCTTGAAAATGACGACGCAAACCGCGCTCTCATGGGATCGAACATGCAGCGTCAGGCCGTGCCGCTTCTTGTAACGGATTCGCCTATAGTCGGAACAGGCATGGAATACAAAGCCGCAAAGGACTCGGGTATATGCGTTATTTCAAAACATGACGGCGTTGTTGAACGCGTTTCGGCAAACCAGATTGTCGTTAAGGCCGACAGCGGCGAGAGGGACGTTTATAAGCTTATAAAATACCAAAGGAGCAACCAAAGCACATGCCTTAACCAAAGGCCTATAATATCTATAGGCGAAAGGGTTAAAGCAGGGCAGATTATAGCCGACGGCGCGTCGACTTCAAACGGCGAGCTTGCTCTCGGAAAAAATCCTCTTATAGGGTTTATGACGTGGGAAGGCTATAACTACGAGGACGCTGTACTTTTAAGTGAAAAGCTTGTGCAGGAGGACGTTTATACGTCTGTTCACATTGATGAGTACGAGGCTGAAGCCAGGGATACGAAACTCGGACCTGAAGAAATAACAAGGGATATACCGAACGTGGGCGATGATGCGCTCCGCGACCTCGACGAGAGGGGAATTATCAGAATAGGGGCGGAAGTAAGGCCGAACGATATACTTGTAGGCAAAGTAACTCCTAAAGGGGAAACCGAACTTACCGCCGAGGAAAGGCTTTTGCGCGCTATATTCGGAGAAAAGGCAAGGGAAGTAAGGGATACCTCCCTCAGAGTTCCGCACGGAGCCACAGGCATTATAGTGGACGTGAAAATATATACAAGAGAAAACGGCGACGATATAGGGCCGGGAGTTAACCAGCTCGTGCGCGTTTATATAGCGCAGAAAAGGAAAATATCGGTTGGCGACAAGATGGCCGGGCGTCATGGAAACAAAGGTGTTGTTTCACGCGTGCTTCCCGTTGAAGATATGCCGTTCCTTCCAAACGGCAGGCCTCTTGATATTGTCCTTAACCCACTGGGTATACCTTCCCGTATGAATATAGGGCAGGTGCTTGAAACGCATTTAAGCCTTGCGGCAAACGTGCTTGGCTGGAAAGTTGCAACGCCTGTTTTTGACGGCGCGGACGAGATTGACATTATGGATACCCTCGAGATGGCCAACGACTATGTAAACACCGACTGGGAAGAATTTTCCGAAAAATGGAAGCCTCTGCTTGAAGGCGATATTTATGATGAACTTTATGAAAACAGAAACCACAGGGAAGCGTGGAAAGGCGTTAAATTAAGCAGGGACGGAAAGGTTGAACTCAGGGACGGCAGAAGCGGCGACGTTTTTGACAACAGGGTTACGGTAGGTTTTATGCATTATCTCAAACTTCACCACCTTGTAGACGACAAAATCCATGCTCGTTCAACAGGACCGTACTCGCTTGTTACACAGCAGCCTTTGGGCGGCAAGGCGCAGTTCGGCGGCCAGCGTTTCGGAGAAATGGAGGTTTGGGCTCTGGAAGCATACGGCGCGGCATACACGCTTCAGGAAATACTTACGGTTAAATCAGACGATATCGTAGGCCGTGTTAAAACGTATGAATCTATTGTTAAAGGCGAAAATATACCGGAGCCGGGCGTGCCCGAATCGTTTAAGGTACTCCTTAAAGAGCTTCAGTCCCTCGGCCTTGATATAAGGGTTCTCCGCGAGGATAAGACGGAAGTTGAGATAAAAGAATCTATAGACGACGTTGACGATTTAAATGTTACAATAGACGGTTTTGAAACCGACGACGATGAACTTAGAAGGCCTAACCCATATGCCGGCAATGAGGAAAATATTGAGGACCCGCTTGATTTCCTTTTCGGCGACGAGGAAATGCCCGAAAACGGCGGCGATCTCGACGACGATGATATTTTGGGCGACGACCTGCTGGACGTTGACGATGATTTTGATGATGAAGAGTAAGGGGGAAGTTAAAATATGGCAGCTCAAGAACAGGGCATAGTTTTTGATTCGATTAAGATAGGCCTGGCATCTCCTGAGAAAATCCGCGAATGGTCCAGAGGCGAGGTCAAAAAGCCGGAAACCATTAACTATAGGACGTTAAAGCCGGAAAGGGACGGGCTTTTCTGCGAAAGGATTTTCGGGCCCAGCAAGGACTGGGAATGCCATTGCGGCAAATACAAAAGAATTAGATATAAAGGCATTGTCTGCGACAGGTGCGGCGTTGAAGTTACAAAAAGCAAAGTAAGGCGCGAAAGGATGGGGCACATTGAACTTGCGTGCCCTGTATCCCATATCTGGTATTTTAAAGGCATACCTTCCAGAATGGGCCTTATACTTTCAATGAGCCCGCGCGCGCTTGAAAAAGTGCTTTATTTCGCAAGCTATATCGTGCTTGACCGCGGAGATACGCCTTTGCAGTATAAACAGCTCCTTACCGAAAAGGAGTTCAGGGACGCTTACGACAAATACGGCAATTCATTCAAGGTAGGTATGGGCGCCGAGGCGATTAAACAGCTTCTTATGGATATTGACCTTGAGAAAGAAAGCGTTGAACTGAAAAAACAGCTTGTTGACACAACAGGCCAGAAACGTATACGTATTATTAAAAGGCTTGAAGTTATTGAAAGTTTCAAAACTTCAAACAACAGGCCTGAATGGATGATACTTGACGCTATACCGGTTATACCGCCCGATATCCGCCCTATGGTTCAGCTTGACGGCGGAAGGTTTGCAACAAGCGATCTTAACGACCTTTACAGGCGTGTTATAAACAGGAACAACCGTTTGAAAAGGCTCCTTGATTTAGGCGCTCCCGATATTATCGTAAGGAATGAAAAAAGGATGCTTCAGGAAGCGGTCGACGCCCTTATTGACAACGGCCGCCGCGGAAGGCCGGTTACAGGGCCTGGAAACAGGGCGCTTAAATCCCTGTCGGATATGCTTAAGGGAAAGCAGGGGCGTTTCCGCCAGAATCTCCTCGGCAAACGTGTAGATTATTCAGGACGAAGCGTTATAGTTGTCGGTCCGGAACTCAAAATATATCAGTGCGGCCTTCCAAAGGAAATGGCAATCGAGCTGTTTAAGCCTTTTGTAATGAAAAAACTTGTTGAGGACGGCCTTGCGCACAATATAAAATCAGCTAAACGTATGGTTGAAAGGTTGCAGACGGAAGTTTGGGACGTTTTGGAACAGGTTATAACAGAGCACCCTGTTATGCTTAACCGTGCCCCGACGCTTCACAGGCTGGGCATACAGGCTTTTGAGCCTAAACTTGTTGAAGGAAGGGCGATTAAGCTCCACCCTCTTGTTTGTACGGCATATAATGCAGACTTTGACGGCGACCAGATGGCTGTCCATGTTCCTCTCAGCGTTGAGGCACAGGCGGAATGCAGGTTCCTTCTTCTTTCTCCGAATAACCTGCTTAAACCTTCAGACGGAGCTCCGGTTACGGTTCCTTCTCAGGACATGATATTGGGTATGTACTATTTAACGCTTGTTAAAGAAGGTGAAAAAGGCGAAGGCAAAGTATTCAAAGACGAACTTGAAGCTATGCTTGCTTATGACAATCATGAAATTACGCTTCACGCTAAGATTAAGGTAAGGCGTACTCTTGAATTTAACGGCGTCAAAGAGTCAAGGATTGTTGAAACAACAGTAGGCCGTATTATATTTAACGAGGCTATTCCTCAAAACCTCGGATATATCGACAGGACAAAGGATGAAGATAAATTCAGGTACGAAATTGACTTCCTTGTTGATAAAAAGGCGATTGGGAAAATTATTAACCGTTGCATAAATAAATGCGGTTCGACTGATACTGCGGAAGTGCTTGACAAAATAAAAGCCCTCGGTTTTAAATTCTCAACAAGAGGAGCCCTTACGGTTTCAGTTTCTGATATGGAAATACCCGCAACTAAACAGGCGCATCTTGAAGAAGCCGAGGCGGCGGTTGAAGTTATAACAAAGAAGTTCAGGCGCGGACTTATGACTGACGAAGAACGCCATAATAAAGTTATAGAGGCATGGAATATTGCCAATGACAAAATAACTGTAGACCTTCTTAACGGTCTTGGAAAATACAATAATATATTCATGATGGCTAACTCGGGAGCCCGTGGTTCCAACAGCCAGATCAAACAGCTTGCCGGCATGCGAGGGCTTATGGCCAACCCGTCCGGCGGTATTATTGAACTTCCTATAAAGGCTAACTTCCGTGAAGGGCTTTCTGTTCTCGAGTATTTTATTTCAGCTCACGGAGCAAGAAAAGGTCTTACCGACACGGCGCTTAGGACGGCCGACTCCGGGTACCTTACAAGAAGGCTCGTAGACGTTTCACAGGATATTATTATCCGCGAATGGGACTGTACTCCGGAAGGCAAAGAAGTTCCGGGGCTTTGGGTTTCAGCATTCCTTGACGGAAATGAAGTTATTGAAAGCCTTCAGGATAGGATTAGAGGCCGTTGGAGCGTTGAAAATATTGTTCATCCCGAAACAGGCGAAGTTATAGTTGAAGCCGATACAAGGATTACAAACGACCAGGCGGAAGCTGTAGAGAAGGCCGGAATTAAGAAAGTCCTTATCAGGACTGTGCTTACATGCCGCTCTACAATCGGTATATGCGCTAAGTGCTACGGTGCGAACATGGCAAGCGGACGTTCCGTACGGATCGGCGAGTCTGTCGGAATTATAGCGGCGCAGTCAATCGGCGAACCGGGCACGCAGCTTACGATGCGTACTTTCCATACGGGCGGTATCGCCGGAGACGACATCACACAAGGTCTCCCTCGTGTCGAAGAACTTTTTGAGGCAAGGAAACCAAAAGGACTTGCAATTATTTCGGAGTTCGGAGGTATGGTTAAACTTAACGAAACTAAGAAGAAAAGGGAAGTTACTATCACTAATAATGAAACAGGCGAAAGTAAAGACTACCTTATACCTTACGGTTCAAGGATTAAAGTTTTTGACGGCGACATTATAGGAGCGGGCGATGAAATAACCGAAGGAAGCGTTAATCCTCACGACATACTCAAGATTAAAGGCCTTAGGGGCGTTCAGGACTATATGATTCAGGAAGTTCAGCGAGTTTACCGTTTACAGGGCGTTGAAATCAATGACAAGCATATAGAAGTTATCGTGCGCCAGATGCTTAAAAGAGTTAAGATTGAAGAAAACGGCGATACGGAATTCCTTCCGGGAAGTCTTGTGGACTGGCTTACGTTTGAAAACACAAATGCGGAAATGATTGAAAAAGGCCTTGAGCCTGCAAAAGGCACAAGGGTGCTTTTGGGTATTACAAAAGCGTCGCTTGCCACGGATTCGTTCCTTTCGGCAGCGTCATTCCAGGAAACAACAAGGGTTCTTACGGAAGCGGCTATTAAAGGAAAGATTGATCCGCTTATCGGTCTTAAAGAAAATGTTATTATCGGTAAGCTTATACCGGCTGGAACAGGTATGGGAAGGTACCGCAATATTGATGTTGTTCCGGCTTCCGAAACAGAGGAGCTTACGGCGGCGGCTGAAAATGCCGAAGCATTGGATTATTGATAAAAATGCATGCAATAATGTTTGACTGTATTTAAAGCGGAAAGCCTTTCAAGCGTATTAAATTTACGCTTGAAAGGCTTTTTTATATGGATGATAAATATCATAAATTTTATTTGGGAAATATGCCCGCATGGTGTGAAATTTATATGAAAATCATATTCATTATTCGCTGTTGTGAAGCTTTGCTATGAAGCATATTTTTTAAGTGCTTACGTTTGGATTTTTTAGGGATATATTTTTTTGCTCCGCAATATGTGCTCTTATACATAATATTTTTTTATGAAAAGTATAATATTTTTTAGGAATAATATAGCTTCGCTTTACAAGGGCACGCGCGCTACACAAGGAAAAATTTTCCGCATTTACTTGTTGCACACGTTTGCTTTAGGAGCCGCTATGCCGGCGCATATGCACACTGAACTGCAAAAATATTTATTTGTGAGGGCGGAGAGTTTTAACAGACGTTAGCGGCGTAAGAGCAAGGGAAAATCGTGCAGGCGCAGCCGCTCTACGTCAAGCGGATTTAATACGGCATTGCGCCGTTAACGTCCGTTAAAACCGTGTGTGTTTTTGTAAGATGAAGCTAAAAACAGTTAAAACTGTTTTTTGACAAAAAAAGTGTTTGCTTGTAAACCATGCAGTTATAAAAGTACGATTTGGACATGAACTTAAAAGGCACCTTCTTGAAACAGATAAAAGAGATATATAAGTCTGCAAGCTTAAATGAGGTTTGGCATGAGATATTTTAAGTATTTCGTATGTAAAGTGACGGCATTTTAAATTGACTATTTATATGAGAGTTTGTTATTATCATACAGTTTTAATATAAAAAAACGGCCTGTACACAAGCCGTTTTTTATACTGCATATTTGATTAATTAGGCCTCAGTTTTGCTGTCGTCGTCAGCTGTTTTGTCGTCTGCATTTTCATCAGCGGTTGTTTTGTTGTCTGTATTTTCGTCGTCAGCTTTTTCATCATCAGCTGTTTTGTCGTCAGATGTTTCGTCAGTTTCTGTTTTATCTTCAACAGCGGCATTTTCATCAGCAGTCGTTTTGTCAGTTTCTGTTTCATCAGTTACTGCTTCATCTTTATCCGCTTCGCTTTCGGCAGTTTCTGATGTGATTGTTACTGTGCTTGTAGCTTCATCCCATGAAACTTCATATCCGAAAGTTTCTGCAACAACACGGATTGGAAGATATGTTCTTTCGTTTTCTTCGTTAATAACAGGAGCCGAAGTCATTGTAACGTTTTCTTTAGCGCCTTCTTTTTCAACAACAGCTGTTGTCGAACCGATTGTTAATGAAAGTGAAACACCGTCTTTTGTAAGTACGGAAGTGTTTGTATCGGCTTTCCATTCAAGGTCGCAGCCCATTGCGTCTGATACGGCCCTGAGAGGAAGTAATGTTGTATCGTTGTCGTCTATATAAGGAAGAGCGTCGTCGAATACGATATCTTTTCCGTCAACAACAACTTTTATTGTGCCGTCATTGTCAGAGTCTTCTGTTTTGTCAGTTTCCTCTGTACCTTCTGTTTTGTCGGTATCTTCAGTACCTTCTGTTTTGTCAGTGTCTTCAGTACCTTCTGTGCTGTCAGAGTCTTCTGTTTTGTCAGTTTCCTCTGTACCTTCTGTACCTTCCGTGCCGTCGCCTGTGCCTTCTTCGCCCTTTTCGTCATTTACAGTGCTTGAGCCGTTGGCATATTCGCTGCCTTCAGTAAGGATACCGTCGTTTTCGTCAACAATACCGTCGTCTTCGGTAACGACTGCAGGATCGCGCTGTTCATCTGCAAAAACATTGATTGATGCAACGCTGACACTCATTGCCGCAATTAATAAAGCGCTAATAAATTTTCTTTTCATAAATAAAACCTCCGATGTAAAAAATATTCTTATACCTCGTCTAATTATAACATCTTTAAAAAATTTTACAACAGAAAAATAAAAAAATATAGTTAATTTTTAAATCGCTATTTTAAAATTTTTTACACAAAGCGTTTAAAATCGGCATGGATTGGAAATAAATATTCAGTGTACAAATATATTGTAATATTTTTAAATTTGCTTGACTTTTTGGAATATAGGTGTTAGAATCTTACGGTGTCTGAATTTGGGCATCTTTAGTTATGCCCGCAGGACATTGTTGTTATTGTATTTAATATACGCAGGCAGAAAGTATTAATTTTGCAAGGAGGTGCACATTAGATGCCAACATTTAATCAGTTAGTTAGAAAAGGCAGGCAGACTGTAGAAAAGAAAAGCACTGCCCCGGCTTTACAGAAAGGCCTTAACTCCCTTAAGAAGAAAGCTACAGACATTTCTTCACCACAGAGGAGGGGCGTATGCACAGCTGTTAAAACAGCTACGCCTAAAAAGCCAAACTCGGCCCTTAGGAAAATTGCGAGGGTTAGGCTTACAAACGGTATCGAAGTAACAGCATATATCCCGGGTGAGGGACACAACCTTCAGGAACACAGCGTTGTGCTTATCCGCGGCGGAAGGGTTAAAGACTTACCCGGTGTTCGTTATCACATTATCCGTGGAACGCTTGACACTGCAGGCGTTGCAAACAGGATGCAGGCTCGTTCAAAATACGGCGCTAAACGTCCTAAAAAGAAATAATTTAATAAAGGCGGGCATATTCAGCGCATGTTAATATGCGCCGACTGCAAATGCCAAGCAGGGGACAGCCCTGGATATTTAAACAAGTAATGCCTTGTACAAACAATATACAATCTGCTTAAGCGTGGTATATAGATAAGTGTAAGGCATGAAACGTGTAACCGCATTGTACACGAGTACCTATGATTTAACTATTATTAAGGAGGGAAGAATCGTGCCAAGGAAAGGTCATGTAACTAAAAGGGAAGTATTGCCGGACCCATTATATAAAAGCAAAAACGTAACAAAACTTATCAACAGCGTTATGCTTGACGGCAAAAAAGGCGTTGCACAGAGGATTGTTTACGGCGCATTCGATAAAGTAGCAGAAAAAACAGGCAAAGATCCTATTGAGGCTTTTGAGGAAGCTATGAACAACATTATGCCTGTGCTTGAAGTTAAAGCGCGCCGTGTCGGCGGCGCAACATATCAGGTTCCGATGGAAATCAGGCCTGAGAGGAGAAGGACATTGGGCCTTCGCTGGTTAACGCTTTACGCAAGAAAGCGCGGCGAAAAGACAATGGAAGACCGTCTTGCCGGTGAACTTATGGACGCCCTTAACAACACGGGCGGCGCCTGCAAGAAAAAAGATGAAACACATAAAATGGCAGAGGCTAACAAGGCTTTCTCACATTACAAATGGTAATTTTTCGCATATGCCATTAAGGGCAGTGCAGTTTATAAGAACGTATCTGTGCTTGCCGGCGCTTGGAACTGCAAGAGCCGGCAGGATATTTTGTTTTAAAACCGCCGGTATGGGCGGGCAATAAATTTAAGGAGGAGTAATTTTTGGCTAACAGAGCATTTCCACTTGAAAAAACCAGAAATATTGGTATCATGGCTCATATTGATGCCGGTAAAACTACCCTCACAGAGCGTATCCTTTACTATACAGGCCGTAATTATAAGATTGGCGATACCCATGAAGGTACAGCCACTATGGACTGGATGGAGCAGGAGCAGGAAAGGGGCATCACAATTACGTCTGCCGCTACTACAGCTCAGTGGGAAGGTAATAGAATAAATATTATTGATACACCAGGACACGTTGACTTTACTGTAGAGGTTGAACGTTCACTTCGTGTACTTGACGGTGCAGTATGCGTTTTCTGCGCTAAAGGCGGCGTTGAACCACAGAGCGAAACAGTTTGGCACCAGGCTGACAACTACAATGTACCTAGAATGGCGTTTGTAAACAAAATGGACATTATGGGCGCTGATTTTTATAACGTAGTTGATATGATGAAAGACAGGCTTGGCTGTTCACCTGTACCCGTAGCGCTTCCTATCGGCGCCGAGGCTTTCTTTAAAGGTATTATAGACTTAATGGAAATGAAAGCTTATATCTATAACGATGACCTTGGCAAAGACATTTCTGTTGAGGAAATTCCCGATGACATGAAGGAAAAGGCACAGCAGTACCATGATGAAATGATAGAGCATATCGCCGAAACAGACGAAGCTTTAATGGAAAAATTCTTTGAAGGCGAAGAAATAACCATTGAAGAGTTAAAAGCGGCGTTAAGGAAAGCTTGCATCGCATGCCAGCTTGTTCCGGTTTTCTGCGGTTCCGCTTACAGAAACAGGGGCGTTCAGAAGCTTCTTGACGGAGTTATCGATTATATGCCTGCTCCTACTGATATTCCTGCTATAAAGGGCGTTGATCCTGCTACAGGCGAAGAAGTTGAAAGACATTCTTCAGATTCGGAACCGTTTGCGGCTCTTGCATTCAAGATTATGAACGACCCGTTTGTAGGAAAGCTTGCTTTCTTCAGGGTTTATTCAGGAACATGTGAAGCCGGATCTTATGTATATAACTCAGTTAAAGGCAAAAAAGAGCGTTTCGGACGTATTCTTCAGATGCATGCCAACCACAGGGAAGAAATCGACAAAGTTTATGCCGGAGATATTGCCGCTGCCGTTGGATTTAAGCTTACTACAACGGGAGATACAATCTGTGACGAAGACCATGAAGTTGTGCTTGAATCAATGGTATTCCCAGAGCCGGTTATTTCGGTTGCTATCGAGCCTAAAACAAAAGCCGGCAGGGATAAAATGGGTATTGCCCTTGCTAAGCTTGCAGAGGAAGACCCTACGTTCAAAACTCATACGGATCAGGAAACAGGCGATACAATTATTTCAGGTATGGGCGAACTCCACCTTGAAATTATTGTTGACCGTTTATTAAGGGAATTTAAGGTTGAGGCTAATGTAGGCGCTCCTCAGGTTGCTTACAGGGAAACATTCCGCAAGGCTGTTGACGTTGAAGGCAAATTTGTACGTCAGTCAGGCGGACGCGGACAGTACGGCCATTGTAAAGTTAAATTCTTCCCAATCGGTACAGACGCTGAAAATAACTATGAATTTGTTAACAGCGTAGTAGGCGGCGCTATTCCTAAGGAATATATACCGGCTATCGACAAAGGTATCCAAGAAGCTATGAACAGCGGTATCCTTGGCGGCTATCCTGTGCTCGGCGTTAAAGCTGAGGTTTATGACGGAAGCTACCATGATGTCGACTCATCTGAAATGGCATACCAGATTGCAGGTTCTATGGCATTTAAAGAGGCCATGAGAAAAGGCGACGCCGTTCTTCTTGAGCCTATTATGAAGGTTACCGTTACAGTTCCGGAGCAGTACATGGGCGATGTTATCGGCGACATTAACTCACGCCGTGGACGTATTGAAGGAATGGACGACAGGAATAATGTAAAGGTTATCCATTCATATGTACCGCTTGCAGAAATGTTCGGATATTCAACAGATCTCCGTTCAAGAACTCAGGGCCGTGGCAACTATGTAATGGAAGTAGACCATTATGAGCCGTGTCCTAAGAATATTCAGGAAAAAGTTCTTGCCGGAAGGAAAGGGAACGAATAATTAAAGCAATACGTTTTGCTGTATGCGGTTATATATTAAAATAAAAGCAGAGATTATATAGGGAATATATTGCCGGACTGATTTTCGGGCATATATATTAACGTAAAAATAGCGGATTTCAATTGTTAATTTTATGTATATATAACTTTGCTTTATATAAAAAACAGTTGCAAATCTGGAAAAATTTATATATAATTATTTTTGGAATGGTTCGCCTTTCAGGGCGTTCTGCGTACAGTGGAAAAAGCGAATCTCATATATTTATAAGGAGGATTTTCAAAATGGCAAAGGCAAAATTTGAAAGAACTAAACCACATGTTAACATTGGTACAATCGGTCACGTTGACCATGGTAAAACAACATTAACAGCAGCTATCACAAAGACATTACATGAAAGGTATCAGCTTGGTGAAGCAGTTGCTTTCGACAACATTGACAAAGCTCCTGAAGAAAGGGAAAGGGGTATCACAATCTCTACAGCGCATGTTGAGTATGAAACTCCTAACAGGCACTACGCACACGTTGACTGCCCGGGACATGCCGACTACGTTAAGAACATGATTACAGGTGCTGCTCAGATGGACGGCGCTATCCTCGTTGTTGCTGCAACAGACGGCCCTATGGCTCAGACAAGGGAGCACATTCTTCTTTCACGTCAGGTAGGCGTTCCTTATATTGTTGTATTTATGAACAAATGCGACATGGTAGACGACGAAGAACTTCTTGACTTAGTTGAAATGGAAATCAGGGAACTTCTCAGCGAGTACGAATTCCCAGGCGATGATATTCCTATCGTAAGAGGTTCTGCATTCCAAGCTCTTCAGGATCCTGCAGGCCCATGGGGTGACAAGATCGTTGAATTATTTGAAATTATTGACGAATATATCCCTAACCCAGAACGTGACGTTGACAAACCTTTCCTTATGCCTGTTGAGGACGTATTCTCAATCACAGGCCGTGGTACAGTTGCTACTGGTAGGGTTGAAAGCGGCGTTGTTAAAGTATCTGACGAAGTTGAAATCGTTGGTCTTACAACTGAAAAGAGGAAAGTTGTTGTTACAGGCGTAGAAATGTTCAGGAAACTTCTTGATCAGGCTGAAGCAGGCGACAACATCGGTGTTCTTCTCCGTGGCGTTCAGAGGACTGAAATCGAAAGAGGTCAGGTTCTTGCAAAACCGGGTTCAATTACACCTCATACAAAATTCAAAGCTCAGGTTTATGTATTGAGCAAAGAAGAAGGCGGACGTCATACACCGTTCTTCAATAACTATCGTCCACAGTTCTATTTCAGGACAACAGACGTTACAGGCGTTATCTCATTACCAGAAGGCACAGAAATGTGCATGCCTGGCGACAACGTTGAAATGACAATCGAACTTATCACACCTGTAGCTATGGCTCCTGGCCTTAGGTTCGCTATCCGTGAAGGCGGAAGGACAGTTGGCGCTGGTTCTGTTATCGAAATCTTCGAGTAAAATTTATTTTTGCCCACAGTTAATGCTGTGGGCTTTTTTGTGCGTAAAATTCATTTTGCTTTGCGTGCGAATATGGAAATACGCATAGTTTGAATCAAAGGGAAGAACCGTAGGATGTATTTTAATAAGACAGGGAATTTTACAGCCGCAGTGTTAATATATTAATATCCTGCTTTGTTTCATCATTTTATCAAACAAGGCGTAAGTATGTCTTATCGCAGGCAGTTCTTATAGGCCGCAATATTTTCGAATGGGGAATGTCAAACCAATTTGCACACTATAAACCTATATAAAAAGGTATTAAATAAAAAGCCTTATGGATTTAAATCCGGAAAGCAGTTTAAAAAACAGATTACTGCAACAAGACTGCGAAACCGGTATACCGGATGAAAATATAAAGTTTTGAGCAAGGAAAAAACAGTGAAGTATTTTAAACGGATCAGTATGTTAAAACGCTGTTTAATCGCAAAATATATACCATGTTTTACGGTTAAACAGCGTTTTGTGAAATCAATTAAATATTGAGGAAAAGAATCATATGGCTTAGGCTATCTGCAAACATATTGAAATATTTGGAGATGTAAATTTAAAAGTACAATGTTATTTTAAACAAAAAATTATTATAAAAGGCTTTTTGCCGTAATTATTGGCATTACTTAAAATTATAGTTTGCGGCGGCGGCTTTTTTCTTTAATTTTTCAAGGCGGTTCAACGCCTCGTTTAGAGTGTCCTCATTTTTGGCGAAGTGGAAACGTATGTAGTTATTTATGTTGTCCCTGAAGAAGCTGGACCCGGGAACTGCGCCGACTCCTACTTCCCTTGCAAGCCATTGGCAGAAGTTTATATCGTTTGTTACCCCGAATTCTGATACGTCAACCATTACATAATACGCTCCCTGAGGTTCGGTATAGTTTAATCCAATCCGCTTTAGCCCGTTTATAAAAATATCCTTTTTTGTACTGTAAATTTTCAAAAGGTTTTTGTAATAATCATCTCCGAAATTAAGCGCTGCAACTATTGCTTCCTGTAAAGGGGCCGCCGCCCCTACGGTGAGAAAATCGTGGACTTTTTTCGCCGCGTCAACTATATATTCCGGAGCAATGATATATCCTAAACGCCATCCTGTTATTGAATATGTTTTTGAAAGCGAATTGCAGGTAACGGTTCTTTCAAACATACCGGGAAGCGTGGAGAAATATATGTGTTTGTTGGGTTCGTAAACAATATGTTCATAAACTTCATCAGTTATAACGAATGTGTCGTATTTTTCTGCAAGGCCTGCAATTATTTTAAGTTCCTCAAGGGCAAATACCCTTCCGCTTGGATTTGACGGGTTGCATAATATGATTGCTTTCGGACGTTGTTTAAATGCGTTTTCCAATACGTCCGCGTCAAATGTGAACTCAGGTGGATTAAGCGGCACATATATCGGTATCGCTCCGGTCAGGATAGCGTCAGCTCCGTAATTTTCGTAAAACGGTGAAAACACTATAACTTTATCACCGATATTGCATATGGTCATCATAGCGGCCATCATGGCTTCTGTACTTCCGCATGTAACAAGTATGTTTTTTTCGGGATCGATTTTCTGCCCTGCAAAATGTCCGTGCTTTTTAGAAAGGGCTTCGCGCATACGTTGTGATCCCCAGGTAATTTCGTATTGGTGGAAGTTTTCATATACAACTTCCCTCAGCCTGTCCAAAAGTTCTTTTGGAGGGTTGAAGTCGGGGAACCCCTGGGATAGATTTACTGCATTATGCTCAAGGGAAATCCTTGTCATTTTTCTTATCATTGATTCGGTAAAGGTGTCTGTACGTGTGCTGATAGACGGCATTTTTATTCCTCCGATATATAAAATTAACGCCGCATAGGGGATTGAACACTTTGCAGGGCGCTTTTATTTAGAAAATGTATCATATTATAACATTATTAATTTCTAAAGGCATATATTTTTTATGTGTTCGCTGTTAAATATATAAAAACGGCAAAATATTAAAATATAAAAAGAACTTTACCCGACGGGATTGAAATAAAAGAAAAAACAGCGGCTGTGCCGGTATATATAATTATTTTAACAGCTGCTATAAAAAGTATTTTAAATGAAAAATCAATATTGGTCTACAAAAAATTGAAATATTTATTATGTGAGTAAAATTTTTACGCATTATGTTAAAAATAAAACAAATAACTTTCGTTGATAAATACATAAAAAAATAGTACAATAATAAATAAGGTTTGTAAATTTTGGTTTTAAATCTTTGCAAAGGGAGTTGTACCTTGTGAATGTAATTAATTGGAAGGAAATGCTTTATCCTTATGAACAGACTGTAGCCGAGCTTAAAACCAAGCTTGAGTACATAATGAATGAGTACAGGCTCCGCGGTATGTATTCGCCTATGGAATCTATATCGGGAAGAGTTAAAAAGCCGTCGAGCATTTTAAATAAGGCGAAGAAAAAGAGTATTCCCGTTGAAAAAATTGAAGATGAAATTGAAGACATAGCAGGGATTAGGATTATATGCCAGTTTGTAGAGGATATACCTAAGGTTATATCTCTTATACGAAGGCGCGACGGCAGGGATCTTACTATAGTTGAGGAACGGGATTACATTACTAATACAAAAGACAGCGGTTACAGGAGCTACCATATAATTATAAAATATGCCATTAACACCGTGGACGGCTACAGAGAGGTGCTCGGAGAAATCCAAATACGGACGCTTGCAATGAATTTCTGGGCTGTTACCGAACATTCGCTGAAGTATAAATATCAGGGCAATATACCGGAAGAGATAAAACATAGGCTTTTAAGCTGTGCAGACGCGGCCTTTAACCTGGATAATGAGATGTCTACAATAAGAAACGAAATAATGTATGCGCAAAGGCTCAACAAGCAGAAAGACAATATTGTCGCCGATATTATAGACCATATACAGAATATGTATTTTGTTGCGAAGCTTTCGGAAATGGAGGACATAAATAAACGCTTTGTGGGCCTTTGGAACAGCGGCGATATTGATAAGCTTAAGGATTTCCGCCAAGACTTGTGCGAAATGGCTAAAAGATACGGGGTGTGAAGTATGGCGGTTTTTGCAATAGGCGATCTGCATTTATCGTTTGCAAGGCCAAAGCCTATGGAAGTATTCGGCGATAGTTGGATACGCCATGCAGAAAAGATAGCGGATAATTGGAAGGCGGTTGTCGGGGATAAAGATACTGTTCTTATACCGGGGGATATTTCATGGGCCCTCAGAATGGATGACGCCGACGTTGACCTTAAATTTATACGCGGGCTTCCCGGAAATAAAATACTTTCAAGAGGAAATCATGATTATTGGTGGGGAAGCGCTTCGGGGCTTAACAGCAGGTATGCGGGCATGCATTTCCTTCAAAATGAGCATGTCGGATGTAACGGTATTGCTGTATGCGCCTCAAGGGGATGGATTATTCCGGAGGATGAAAAGTTTACGGCGGAGGACATGAAAATATATAAAAGGGAGCTTATTAGATGCCGTCTGTCGCTGGATTCGGCTTTATTTAAAGGATATAAGGAAATTTTATTTATGATGCACTACCCTCCGGCTTATTCATGGGCGCCGGAAACTGGATTTACAAAATTATTTGAGGAATATCAGGTTAAAAATGTGGTATACGGCCACCTTCATGGTGAAAAAAATTTTGGCGCAGGAATTACGGGGTATAACAAAGGCATAAATTATACTTTAGTTTCTTCCGACTATATTAATTTCTGCCCTAAAAAAATTATAGACTGATTTTAGGAGGAAAATATGGTAATAATGGTAGTAGACGGCCAAGGGGGCGGTATAGGGAAAGCGATTATCGAAAAACTTATCCCTGTTGTCGGAAGCGAACATCAGGTTGTCGCCGTTGGGACAAATTCAATAGCTACCAGCGCGATGCTTAAAGCGGGGGCAACAAATATAGCTACAGGCGAGAACGCCGTTAAATATAATGCAGAAAGGGCTGATATAATTATCGGCAGCCTTGGCATCATAAGCGCAAACTCCATGTTTGGGGAGTTGTCGCCGCAAATGGCAAATGCAATAAGCGAAAGCGAAGCAATGAAGGTTTTGATACCGTTAAAAAGGTGCGGCCTTTACGTTGTTGGCGTTAATACCGAATCACTGCCGAAAATGATTGATGAAGCTGTTGAAACAGTTAAGGATTGCATAAGCGGGCTTAAACATTCGCATCATAAACATTATCATTAGTTTTACATCAGTATAAGTATAAAAACGGCTTTAATAAATAAAATAAATATTTAGGACAGGTGAATTATGGGATTTATAACGGTATTTTTGATTGCTTTAGGGCTTGCTATGGACGCGTTTGCAGTTTCTATTTCAAACGGCGTTGCCGTTAAGTCGTGCGGCGGCATGCAAAGCTTGAAGGTAGGGGCCTTTTTCGGCGGATTCCAGTTCATAATGCCGATATTAGGATGGTATCTTGGAAGCAGCGTAAAAGAGTATATAGAATCTTTTGACCATTGGATAGCCTTTATACTGTTGTTTGTAATCGGCGCCAATATGATTAAAGAATCATTTTCAAAAGAAGAAATGCGCTGTGAATTTATGCTCTCTAATAAAAGGCTTGCAGTTCAGGCCGTTGCGACAAGTATTGACGCTCTTGCAGTAGGAGTAAGTTTTGCCGTGTTGGATACATATATTGTAAGCGCGGCGGCAATTATAGGGATTGTATGCTTTATACTTTCGTTTACCGGTATGGTTATAGGGAAAGCCCTTGGAAGCGTTTTTAAAGAAAGGGCGGAATTTTTAGGCGGCATAATACTGATTGTCATAGGTTTAAAAATACTTGCCGAACATACTGTCTTATAGTGCGGCGGCTGTCTTGAATTAAGTTAAGCGGGTTTTTAAATTATCAGAAAAACTTCAGCGTTTGCACAGCGCCGCAGATGTGCGTAAACATGTAAATTTCGGATTTCGGTCCCGTTTGCGGCACTGTGCGGGCCGACGGTGTTTATGCATTGATTTTTTATGAAGGAATGTGTCAAAGGCGCTTGATTAGGCGTTTTAGCGCAGAGCTGATTTTTGAAGCAAAGCTTTGCAGACTTACGCGCAGGAATTTATTGACAATATAAATTCGATTTTTAAGTATTATATAATTGCAGGCTATATTGTACCGATAAAAAACATCTTGAGCGGGTTCATATTGAAATATAATTTTTATTGTATTATAATTAGTCAAATATAAATTTTTACCAAAGGAAATCTGCCGTGCTTTGGCGGTTTTTAAGGCGTCGGCCTTGGGCGGCTTATTGATATAAAAACTATATAGATAAAGGAGTTTTGAGAATATGTCTAAAGTAATGAAAACTATGGACGGAAACGAAGCTGCTGCATATGCGTCATATGCATTTACTGAAGTAGCCGGTATTTTCCCTATAACACCGTCATCTCCAATGGCGGAAAAAACTGACGACTGGGCGGCAAACGGCAAAAAAAATATTTTCGGCCAGACTGTTAACGTTTTGGAAATGCAGTCGGAAGCGGGAGCGGCAGGAACTGTTCATGGTTCTCTTGCGGCTGGCGCATTGACAACAACATACACTGCAAGTCAGGGTCTTCTGCTTATGATACCCAACATGTATAAAATTGCCGGCGAGCTCCTCCCATGCGTGTTCCATGTTAGCGCCCGTGCGCTTGCAAGCCATGCGCTTTCAATTTTCGGCGACCATTCCGACGTTATGGCATGCCGCCAAACAGGTTTTGCAATGCTTGCATCCAACAGCGTGCAGGAAGTAATAGATCTCGGAAGCGTTGCGCATCTTGCTACGATTAAAGGCCGCGTGCCTTTTCTCCATTTTTTTGACGGTTTCAGAACGTCGCATGAAATACAGAAAGTTGAATGTATTGATTATGACGACCTTAAAAACCTTGTGGATATGGACGCCGTTAACGCTTTTAAAAGGAACGCGCTGAACCCTGAACACCCTGTGCTTAGGGGAACGGCACAAAACCCGGATATTTTCTTTCAGGCAAGAGAAGCCTGCAACCCGTTCTATAATGATATTGTAGGCGTTACGGAAAAATATATGGAAGAAATAAGCAAGCTTACAGGCCGCGAATATAAATTGTTCAATTACTACGGCGCTCCGGATGCGGACAGGATTATCGTGGCTATGGGTTCGGCATGCGAAGCTATTGAGGAAACAATCGATTATTTAACTGCAAAGGGCGAGAAAGTCGGTTTAGTTAAAGTACATCTTTACAGGCCTTTTTCCGCAAAGCATCTTCTTGCGGCGATACCTGAAACCGTTAAGAAAATTTCCGTGCTTGACAGAACTAAAGAACCGGGCGCGCTCGGCGAGCCTCTTTATCAGGACGTATGTACGGCTATGTTTGAAGCTAAGGAACAGCCTATGGTGCTTGCGGGACGCTATGGCCTTGGTTCTAAAGACGTAACCCCGGCGCAGTTTATTGCCGTTTACGAAAATATGAAGCTTGATACGCCTAAGAACCATTTTACAATGGGTATTGTTGACGATATTACAAATCTTTCACTGCCTGTTGGCGCCGAAGTTGACGTTACAGGCGACGACGGGACTATTTCATGCAAATTCTGGGGATTGGGTTCAGACGGAACGGTAGGCGCGAATAAAAATTCGATTAAAATTATCGGCGACCATACCGATATGTATGCGCAGGCATATTTTTCATATGATTCCAAAAAGAGCGGCGGCGTAACGCAGAGCCATTTACGTTTCGGCACAAAACCGATACGCTCGACATACCTTGTTAAAACCGCGGATTTTGTTGCATGCCATAAGCAGGAATACGTTACGCTTTACGATATGTACAGCGACCTTAAACCGGGCGGCACATTCCTTCTCAACACAGAATGGAACGAGGAAGAACTTAACGAGTTAATGCCGGCTAAAATGAAGAAATACTTTGCCGAAAACAATATTAAATTCTATACGATTAACGGCACCCATATAGCAAAAGAAATCGGGCTTGGAAACAGGGTTAACTCCGTATTGCAGGCGGCTTTCTTCAAGCTTGCAAACATAATACCTATTGACGAAGCGGTTAACTACATGAAAGAAGCCATCAAAAAGAGCTACGGCAAAAAAGGCGAAAACGTGCTTAACATGAACTTTGAAGCTGTAGACAAGGGAGTCGACGGAGCCGTTAAATTTGAGATACCGGCTGAATGGGCGGACGCACAGGAAAAAGAAACCGTATCCAAAAAAGAAGTGCCCGCATTTATTAAGGACATTGTATTCCCGATTAATGCGCAGAAAGGCGACATGCTTCCCGTAAGTTCGTTTAAAGGCCGTGAAGACGGAACATTCCCTCAGGGAACAGCCGCTTACGAAAAACGCGGAGTTGCAGTTGACTTGCCTGAATGGATTGCAGAAAACTGTATACAATGCAACCTCTGCTCTTATGTGTGTCCGCATGCAACAATACGTCCGTTCCTTCTTACGGAGGAAGAGGCTGAAAACGCCCCTGACACATTTAATACAATCGAAGCAAAAGGCATTAAAAATATGCCGGGGCTCAGGTTTAAAATACAGGTTGCGGCCCTTGACTGTTTAGGATGCGGCAGTTGCGCAAACGTATGCCCGGCTAAGAATAAGGCTCTTGTTATGAAGCCGGCGTCGACACAGAAACACCAGATAGCCAACTGGGAATATGCAATAGAAAAAGTAAGCGTTAAAGAAAATGTTATGGATAAAGGCAGTGTTAAGGGCAGCCAGTTTGTACAGCCGCTTCTCGAGTTCAGCGGGGCGTGCGCCGGCTGCGGCGAAACGCCGTATGCAAAACTTATAACGCAGCTTTTCGGCGACAGGATGTATATCGCCAATGCAACGGGATGTTCTTCAATCTGGGGTGGTTCCGCTCCTTCAACGCCTTATACTACTAATCATAAAGGACACGGGCCAGCATGGGCAAATTCGCTTTTTGAAGACAACGCCGAATTTGGTCTCGGAATGGCTATGGCCGTTAAGCAGATGAGGGCTGGCCTCAAGCTTAAGCTTGAGGAACTTAAATCAATACAAAGCTGCAAAATGATGACGGAAACCATTGACGAATATATAAGCACAATGGACAATGGGGAATTAAATAAGGCGGCTTCCGAGAAACTTGTTAAACTTCTTGAAGAATATAACGGAGAAAATGAAGAAGCAAAAGCCATAATAGATCATGTTCTTGAAAATAAGGATCAGCTTGCGAAGAAAAGCCAGTGGATATTCGGCGGCGACGGCTGGGCTTATGATATCGGCTACGGCGGGCTTGACCATGTGCTTGCAAGCGGCGAGGATGTAAACGTTTTCGTATTCGATACGGAAGTTTATTCAAATACGGGCGGTCAGGCTTCAAAAGCTACGCCGGCCGGAGCGATTGCCCAGTTTGCGGCAAGCGGCAAGAAAATTAAAAAGAAAGACCTCGGCATGATGGCAATCAGCTACGGATATGTATATGTTGCACAGGTTGCAATGGGAGCTAATCCCGCACAGCTTGTAAAAGCGCTCCAAGAGGCGGAGGCTTACCCTGGTCCTTCTCTTATAATAGGATTTGCCCCATGTATCAACCACGGATATAAAATGAGCGGAGCACAGACTGAAATCAAAAAAGCGGTTGATGCAGGTTACTGGCATATGTACAGGTTTAACCCTCTTCTTAAGAAAGAAGGAAAGAATCCTTTTATATTGGATTCACCGAAAGAACCGAAAGGAAATTTCCAGGAATTTATAAGGGGAGAAGTACGTTACAGTTCGCTTCTTAGAACTTTCCCCGGAATTGCCGACGAACTTTTTGAAAAATCAGAGGAAGACGCTAAAGAAAGGCTTGCCAACTATATCAGGCTTGCCGAAAACGGCTGATTTTAACAGGCGGCAGTTTCGCAATATTATTCGGCCGAGGTTTATGGACTTTGGCCGAATAATAAATAGTTCGCGTCCGTTTACCTCGGATTGGCGCCGGCATTATTTTTTAATTCAGGCTCCGGCGCAAAATATAGTTATGAAAATTCTTTAAATGGCGTGGAATACTCTTATGATTGCGAATAACGGAGTTTGCCGCAAGATGTGCCGAAACGAATTTTATAACATATGTTATTGCGATGTATTTAAACAACATAGCAGCCATTAAATTTGATATGGATTTTAAGGCGCCTAACGCCGGTATTAAACCGCCTTTAGGCGCCTTTTTAATGGGGATAGATAAAGGCGCGCAGGAAACGCGGTTTATGCCCTTGTAAACTGAAGCTGTTAATAGTTTAATTATACTTTCGGCGTTTAAATTATTTTGCTGTAATGGATGAAGCCGTAAATTTTATATTAAATTACGATATGCGGTAATATTTAAGAAATTGGGACCGCGGCATGTATGTGCTAAACAGTTTCCGTATGAAGAAGAAATACAAATTTGAGAAGGGAACGGCTTTTTAGCCTGAAATATTAATTTTATATTTGCCGGTTGCGCAAAAAAGGCAGGATTTTGCTGAATT
This sequence comes from Anaerotignum faecicola, assembly GCA_024460105.1. Taxonomy (NCBI): domain Bacteria; kingdom Bacillati; phylum Bacillota; class Clostridia; order Lachnospirales; family Anaerotignaceae; genus Anaerotignum; species Anaerotignum faecicola. Next base: position 377,802 of record JANFXS010000002.1, on the reverse strand, counting down.
ATGTAATGTTTTTAATGATTTTTTCGTAACTTTGTGATATACTTATGCGAAAAGGCCAATTTTAAAACAGAGGTGGTTTTAATGTATTTATTTTTAGAATATCCAAAGTGTTCAACATGCCGCAAAGCAAAAAAATGGCTCGACGAAAACAAAATTGAATATACCGACAGGCACATTGTCGAACAGAACCCAACTTCTGAGGAGCTTAAAAAGTGGATTGAAAAAAGCGGAATGCCAGTTAAAAAGTTTTTTAATACCAGCGGCAATTTATACAAATCCATGCAGTTAAAAGATAAGCTTCCCGAAATGACGGAGGAAGAACAGATACAGATCCTCTCGACAAACGGCATGCTTGTTAAAAGGCCTCTTGTTATAGGGGGAGATATCGTTTTGGCAGGCTTCAAGGAAGAAGAATGGGACGCCTTAAAACAAGGGTGATATTTAATATATAAAATAAATTGCTTGAAAGCTCTCTGAATTCGTGCTATAGTCTACAGTAGAAAAACAAATGTATTTCACTTCGTGTGTGGAGGTTAGCTATGAGAGAAGATAAAAATTTTTATATTGTTGACAAGAGTGTGCTTCCAGAAATATTCCTAAAAGTTATGGATGTTAAAAATCTGCTTGAAAGCGGCAAAGAAAGGACAGTCCAGGAAGCTGTTTTGAAAGTAGGTATCAGCAGGAGCGCATTTTATAAATACAGGGATGCGGTTTTTCCGCTTTATGAAAATACGAGGGGAAAAACCGTGACATTTGCTGTGAAGCTTGACGATACAAAAGGAGTTTTATCCTGCGTGTTAAACGGAATTGCAGAAGCGGGGGCAAATATATTAACAATAAATCAGAATATACCGATAAACGGCATAGCTAACGTTACTATAACAATAGAAACTGACGCGATGGAAACGGATTTAGGGATGCTAATCAGCGAAGTGGAGAAGTTAAGCGGCGTTCAGTATTTTAAAATTATAGCAAGGGAATAATGACCTGTTTGGAGGTAAAGTTATGAAGAATATTGCAATTTTGGGGTTTGGAACTGTCGGAAGCGGAGTTTATGAAGTTGTAAAAGAAAATTCGGATGTTTTAAAAGATAAAACAGGCCACGATATATGCGTAAAGCGTGTGCTTGATTTAAGGAAATTTCCCGGACATGAAGTTGAAAGAATATTAACCGATAATTTTGACGAAATATTATCCGACCCGGATATCGACGTTGTAGTAGAAGTTATGGGTGGGATTGAGCCGGCTTTTACGTTTAGCAGGAAAGCTCTTGAAAAGGGGAAAAGCGTTGTAACAAGCAATAAGGCTCTTGTTGCGAAACATGGTCCAGAGCTTTTGAAAACCGCAAAAGAGAACAACGTAAGCTACCTTTTTGAAGCCAGCGTAGGCGGCGCTATACCGATTTTAAGGCCGCTTGCAGTCTGCCTTACAGCCGATAGGATTGAAGAAATATACGGCATATTAAACGGCACGACAAATTATATATTATCGAAAATGGCAAGTGAAGGCGAAGCCTTTGAGGACGTGCTTAAAACGGCGCAGAAACTCGGGTATGCCGAGGCCGATCCTACGGCGGACGTTGAAGGACATGACGCGTGCCGTAAAATAGCAATACTTTCATCTATAGCTTTCGGCGGGACTGTAAATTTTGAGGAAATTTATACGGAAGGCATTTCCAAAATAACTTCAGCCGATATAGATTATGCAAAAGAAGCCGGGCTGGTTATAAAGCTTATTGCAAGCAGCAAAAAGACAGAGTCGGGCGTTAAAGCTATTGTAAGCCCGTGCCTTTTAAGGCTTGAGCATCCGCTTGCAAGCGTTAACGACGCATATAATGCAATATTTGTTAAAGGGAATATGAGCGGCAATACAATGTATTACGGCAGCGGCGCAGGGAAACTCCCCACAGCCAGCGCTGTTATGGCAGACGTTGTCGACGTAATTTTGCATGAAGGCTCAACGGTCGCCGTGCATTGGGAATATAACAAAACGGTATGCGTTGAAAATATTATGGACTGCCCTGTTAATGCGATTGTACGGGCGGCATTTTCAGACAGGGACAAAGCGCGCGGCGCTGTTAAAGACATATTTGATGAAGCTGAATTTATCAGCGTTGACAAATACAGGGACGAATTTGCTTTTATTTCCGGAGAGCAGACTGAAAAAGGGCTTTTAGACAAGATCGAACGTCTCAAAATGGCAGGCTGCATAAGCGAAATTAGAAATGTAATCCGTATGGAGGGGTAATTTAAAATGAAACATATAATTGTGCCGGCGACTTCCGCAAATATGGGTTCCGGTTTTGACAGTATCGGCATTGCCTTTCAAAAGTATAACCACCTTTGGTTTATAGAGATAGAAGAAGGCCTTGAAATTTTAATTAACAGGAAACAGAAACTGAAAATACCTACGGATAAAAATAACCTTATTTATAAAACAATGGTTGGTTTTTATGAACTTATAGGGAAGCAGATGCCGGGAGTGCGGCTTATACAGGAGGACTACATACCTTTAACAAGGGGGCTGGGCAGCAGCGCGGCGTGTATAGTTGCGGGCCTTATGGCGGCAAATGATATTTCGGGATGTAATTACTCTAAAGAGGAGCTTGCGCAGATTGCCGCAAAAATCGAAGGGCATCCCGATAATTCAAATCCCGCTCTTTTGGGCGGTATGGTTGTAGGGGCGCTCGATAAAGAAGAAATGCGCCACGTTAAGCTTAAAATGCCCGAAAATCTTTCGTTTGCGGTTATGGTGCCGGATTTTCCGGTAGAAACAGAAAAGTCAAGGGGAGTCCTGCCATATACTGTAACTAGGAAGGACGCAATATTTAACTCATCAAGGGCGGCTCTTCTTGTAGCTTCAATGATAACCGGAAACATAGATAACCTCAAAATGGCCATGGACGACAGGCTCCACCAGCAGTACCGCCTTCCGCTCATTCCGGGTATGGCGGATATATTTAAAATGGCTGACGTCTTTGGCTCAAAAGGATCTTATTTAAGCGGCGCGGGACCCACGCTTGTAAGCGTGCTTACAGACGATACGGTAAGCGGTTTCTCAGAAAAAATGAACGGGTACCTAAGCACAATACCTCATAAATGGACTTTAGAGGTTTTAAAACCGGATCTTGAAGGGGCCAGAATTATATCAGAATAAGAATGGGGGAAATATTTTGTTAGTAGTACAGAAATACGGCGGCAGTTCGGTTGCCGATGCCGAGAGGATTTTTAATGTAGCGGGCAGGATTGCGGAGTGCTACGATCAGGGCAATGATGTGGTTGTAGTTCTTTCCGCACAAGGCGATACAACGGATGATTTGATCGCAAAAGCCGCTGAAATCGATCCGAATGCATCCAAAAGAGAAATGGATATGCTCCTTTCTACGGGCGAGCAGCAATCGGTTGCGCTTATGGCCATGGCTTTGAATAAAATGGGGTATGCCGCGGTTTCGCTTAACGCAATGCAGGTTGGGATAAGCACTACAAGCGAATATTCAAATGCAAAAATAAAGCTTATTAGCCGCGGCAGGATTGAGCAGGAGCTTGAAAGGAAAAATATAGTTATTGTTACAGGATTCCAGGGCATTAACAAATATGAAGATATTACAACTCTCGGAAGAGGCGGATCAGACACGTCGGCCGTTGCGATTGCCGCCGCTTTGAGGGCAGATAAATGTGAAATTTATACGGACGTAAACGGAGTATACACAGCTGATCCGCGTGTGGTAAAGGATGCAAGGAAAATTGACGAAATAAGCTACAGCGAAATGGCGGAGCTTGCTTCTCTTGGGGCAAAAGTACTTCATACGCGTTCTGTTGAGATAGCTCAAAAATACAATGTGGAATTGGTTGTGCGTTCCAGCCTGACAAGAGAAGAAGGTACGGTTATTAAGGGGGAAAACAGTGTGGAAAAGATACTTGTAAGCGGCGTGGCTTCCGACAAGGACGTTGCGAGGGTTACTATTGAAGGTATAGACGATAAACCGGGAAAAGCATTTGAAGTTTTTGCTTTGTTTGATAAAAAGAAAATCTCCGTTGATATTATAATACAGTCGATAGGCCGCGGCGGCACGAACGATATTTCATTTACTATTGAAAAAAGTTCGCTTAAAAATGTTATACAGCTTTTGGAAGAGTATAAAGAAAAATTAGGCGCAAAGAAAATAACGTTTGATGATAAGATTGCAAAAGTTTCCATTGTAGGAGCGGGCATGGCGACACATTCGGGCGTTGCAAGCCTTATGTTTGAGGCGTTGTATGACGCGGGAGTAAATATTAAGATGATTTCAACTTCTGAGATAAAAATTTCCGTGCTTATAGATGAAAAGGACGAAGAAAGCGCTTTAATTGCAATACATGACAAGTTTCAGCTTGCAATGCAGAGCTTAAGACAAAATTAAATATCAGCATAAAAGCCCGGACTAATCCCCGGGCTTTTTGTTTTAAGGAATAAATAATTCACAGTATGAATATATTAAACATATTTTGAATTATTATTCCGGAGGGAAATAATGAAAGTTATAGTTGCAGGAGGCGGATGGGCAGGATGCGCCGCCGCATATGAAGCGGCGAAATCGGGCGCGGAAACGACAATTTTAGAAAGAGCAGACAAACTTTTGGGAACAGGCCTTTCAGGCGGTATTATGCGCAATAACGGGCGTTTAACGGCAGAATATGAACTGACGGCAATGGGCGGGGGAAAACTTTTCGAGGTTATAGACAGAAATATTATCCACAGGGGCATAAATTTTCCCGGACATTTGCATGCCGACTTATACTGTGCCGAAAAAATGTACGGCGATATTGAAAGACTGCTTTTGGAAACAGGGGTTGAAATAAAATATTTTTCAAGGCTGTCGAAAGCCGTTGTGAAAGGCATGGAGATAATTCAAGCGGAAACGGACGACGGAACTGTATATAAAGGCGACGTATTTATTGACGCCACGGGGAGTGCCGGGCCTTGTGAAAACTGTATAAGATATGGGAACGGATGCGCCTCATGTTTACTTAGATGCCATGATTTCGGAGGAAGGATAAGCCTTTCGGCATTGGCAGGGGCTAGCCTTTACAACAGTGTAGGGCATGACGGAGGATTTGGGGCAATGAGCGGTTCTTGTAAAATTTATAAACGAACATTAAGCAGCGATATTGTGCGTGAACTGGATGAAAACGGTTTTGTGGTAATACCGGTTCCGATTGGAATGAGAGAAAACCATATTAACATAAAGGCATGCCGGCAATATTCCGACAAGAGTTATGCCGAAAATCTTATATTGCTTGACACAGGCGAAGCAAAGCTTATGTGCCCTTATTTCCCTTTGAAAAAGCTAAGACGTATAAAAGGTTTTGAAAATGCCGTATACGAGGATCCACAAATCGGCGGCAATGGGAACTCAATGCGTTTTTTTGACATGGTTAAACGTGATAATGCGATGAAAGCAGATAATGTAAAGAATTTATTTGCAGCGGGCGAAAAAGCCGGCCCGCTTGTAGGGCATACTGAGGCTATAGTTACAGGAACAATAGCCGGACATAACGCCGTGTTATGTTCAAAAGGCTTAGAACAGGCTGTTATTTCAAGAAATACGGCCATAGGAGAGGCAATAGCTTATGTAAACGATTGCGTGACGTCATACGACGGGCTGAAAAATAAATATACGTTTTCAGGTTCGGTTCTGCTGGAACATTTAAACGTATGCGGACTTTATACCAGCGGCTTTTCTGAAATTAAAGAAAGGGTCAGACGGGAGGGGCTTGAAAATATATTTTGACGGTTTTAAATAACGGTATGCTTTTTGAAATAAAGAAATGTTATGTAATGGTTCCGAATGAATTTTCTGGAACATGAAAACTTATTTGAAATAAATGAAAAAGCCTTCAGATATCCGGTTAATGTGTTGAAAAAGACGTTAATAAGCAGTATATTTTAGATGGGATATAGCTGTTTTAGAAAATCAGCGGTTTAATTTTTGATGTACGCCGATAAATTAAGCGATATTTTTATAAGGGTGACTTGTTATGAAAGTAAAATATAAATTTCAATCAAATATACCTTACAGCCTGCACGACATGAGGGTGTGCGGCATGGAAAAGGAAGGGAAAAAATCATTAAGGATTAATTTTGAGAACGGTTATGTGGAGTGCTGGGAGCCGTTTAAACAGGTAAATGGCTCAGTTATTATTGAGGACGTGGATTTTGATTGCTGCAAAGTTTATATTTTAAGTCCAAATGGCGGTTTTGGAAATTTTGACGGCGAAAAAATGGAACTTTTAAACTTTATAGAACGGTATAATCAATGTACTTTTGAATTTATTGATGAAACTTATGGTTACAATCAAGTAAATTATTCGGGTTATTTGTCGATACCGGATAAGAAAGATTTGATAGAATTTAATATTTCGATTTATTATGAAGGAAATATTGTTTATGAAACGGAAAACTGATTTCTTGGACATATTAATCATTGGTTTAGCAGGAAACTGCATGGAAGTCATGAAAAGTAAGTTTTCAGCATAACAGGTAAATAACGGTGTAATATGCGGTTCCCGCAGGTAAGATTTGATTTATTTGACTTTTATATTAACTAAAGAATTTTACGGTATTTTACTTTCAGGTTACAGGTCATATGCTCCGCCGGGTAGAGTTCTCTGTTCTTATGTTACCTTCAGTTTACAAGGGCATACACGGTTGAGAACAGTGTCGGAGGTTTAAAAGCAAGGAAAAAGTATGAGACGCGGCCGAAACGTCGTCAAAGGCTTTTGACTCATATGTTATGCCGCTAATGCCGTTTTTTACCGTGTATGTCAAATTGAAGGAATAATTATGAAAAAATATATTAAAGCTTTTAAAGAAAATGCGCTGTGCGGAAAATAATGTATTTTCCACAGGCGCATTTTACTTTTGGCGGATTTAATTTTTTAAATTTTAGCCGTTTGGACGTTAATCGGTTAACAGCCTGACAGTGACGATAAATACCTTTTGATAAAGTTAAGAAATATATCCATTTGCTCGTCGGTGCCGATTGTTATTCGAAGGAAGTTGTCTATACGAGGAAGATCGAAATACCTTATATAAATATTTTCTTTCTTTGCGGCTTCAAACAGGGATTTTGCATTTACATCCGGCTTTGAAGCGAAAACAAAGTTTGAATGGGATGGAAAAACAGTAAATCCAAGTCCTTTTAGTTCCTGTGAAAACCGTTCCCTTGTGCGAATAACCTTGTTAATCGTATTTTTAAAATAAGCGTCGTCTTCTACTGACGCTACACCTGCCGCAATGGCCACGCTGTCGATAGGGTATGAATTATAGCAGTTTTTAACGGCCTTTAAAAGGCTTATAAGTTCAGCGCTGCCGAATGCGGCTCCGATTCTCATTCCCGCAAGCGAGCGTGATTTTGAAAACGTCTGCACAACTATCAGGTTGTCATATTTATTTATCAGCTCGATAGCGCTGTATCCGCCGAAATCCACATAGGCCTCGTCTATTATAACTATAACGTCCCTGTTGTGATCCAATATATCTTCTATAAATCCGCGGCCTTCGCTTATGCCGGTGGGGGCGTTCGGATTTGGAAGAATAACGCCGCCGTTAGCGGAATAATAGTCCTTTGGGTTAATTATAAAATTTTTGTCAACAGATTTTGTTTCATACGGTACGTTGAAAAGTCGGCACCATACGGGATAAAACGAATATGTAATATCGGGAAAAAATATCGGCTTGTCCGAATTAAAAAACGCGAGATAACTTAACGCAATAACTTCATCGGAACCGTTTCCCACAAAAACTTGATTAACGTCAAGGCCGTGGTACTGTGCAAGGGCCTCCGTAAGCGCATAAGCGGACGAGCTTGGATAAAGGCAGAGCTTTTCCGCTTCAAATCCCTTTATTGCTTCAATTACTTTGGGAGAAGGCGGGTATGGATTTTCATTTGCATTAAGTTTTATAATATCATTGTTTTTGCTTTGTTCGCCGGGCGTATACGGCTCCACGGCGCGCAGTTTGTCGCTGAATGGTTTATTCATGTCGGTTACCTCGAAAATTTTTCTTTTAAAGCTTTGAAGCTTTCTTTGGAATTGATAATTGTTTCATAAGGTACGCAGTACGCCATCCTGAAATAGCCGGGGCATCCGAATGATGAACCGGGAACTATAAGAAGGCGGAATTCTTTTGCGGCTTGGCAAAAGGCGACGTCGTCGTCTATAAGGGCTTTGGGGAACACATAAAAAGCTCCGTCTGGACGCACAAATTCATACCCCAATTCCGTTAATATATCAATAACAGCGTCAAGATTTTTCTTGTATACTGATACGTCTACACTTTCGTTAAGGCAGTGAGGTATGACTTTCTGCCAAAGTGTAGGCGCATTTACAAAGCCGGAGATACGGTTTGCACAGCTGAGTGCGGAAACCATATCTTCAAAGCCGTCAATTTTATCATGGATTGTTACATAACCAATCCTTTCGCCCGGAAGGGACAGGCTTTTGCTGTATGAATATGCAATAAACGTATGGTCGTAGAAATCGGGCACGAAAGGTATATTAAAATCTCCGTAGAAAAGTTCCCTGTAAGGCTCGTCGCTTATGATATAAATTGGATGGCCAATTTCTTCTTCTTTTGCTTTCAGAATACCGCCGATCTTCGTTAAAGTTTCCGCCGAGTAGATAACGCCCGTAGGGTTATTAGGGGTGTTGATTATAACGGCTTTTGTCTTTTCCGTAAGCTTTTTCTCAAATTCTTCAAGATTTGGCTGGAAAGTTTCTTTGTTTGGCGATATTTCTACAATTTTTCCGTCATAGTTGCCGGCGTAAGCCCTGTATTCGCCGAAATATGGGGCGAATACAACCACTTCGTCTCCCGGGTTTATAATGCTTTTTAATATTATATTCAAAGCGGCGGCCGCTCCGGTAGTCATGACAATATTGTTTTCATTATAATCAGTGCCGTGGAGTTTATTGCATTGAAGGGCAAGCGCAAGGCGCACGTCTTCAAAGCCAAGGTTGTTGGGATAGCCGTGAAGGATATTCGGGCTTGTTTCTTCTAGAACTTTTATAACGGCGTTTTTTACGGATTTCGGGGCTTCGACGCTCGGATTGCCAAGGCTGAAATCATATACGTTTTCAGCGCCGTATTCAGCGGCCATTTTTTTGCCTTCTTCAAACATGGCCCTTACTGCCGAACTTCCTGATACAAAGGTCTGCATTTTATCTGATATCATTATTGATTACCTCCGTTTTCGTTCTTTTCAATATATTCTTTAACGGCTTTTGCCGGGTTTAAAGCTATTTTCGTTATTTTGCGGTTAACGCTTTTTATTTTAATATATTCATATTCCGCCATACGGAATATAGAGTTTACGGCTCGTTTTGTAGATTGGAAATGGGCGTGCGAAACAGGATTTTCCAGAAGCGTTTTTTTATAAAGCGCTTCTATATTTTTGGCAAAAGTTTCTTCCGAAAGGGATTCGGAAAAATTGCTGCCATGAGATAAAAGAATATCCCTTAATTCCGTATTTTCAAGTATTTCCAATATCTTGTGCGGCAGTTCGCTGTCATCGCTGAATACAATTCCCGTTTTGCCGTCTTCGATAACGCCTTTCAAACAGTCGTCTTTTTTTGCCACCACCGGAAGCCCCGCCGCCATTGCTTCAACAAATGTTAGGCCCTGCGTTTCGGATATGGATGCGCTTACAAAAACGTTGCCGAGTTGATAATACCTGCCTATTTCATCCCAAGGCTTTGCTCCGGCAAATATAACTTTGTCTTCGATTTTAAGCTCTTTTGCGAGGTGTTCGAGATTTTTTCTGTATGGGCCGTCGCCGACTATAAGGAGTTTGGCTTTTTTTTCTTTTTCAAAAACGTACGGCATAGCCTTAATAACTGTGTCAATGCTTTTTTCTTTTGCGATTCTTCCGAGAACAAGTATTATTTTATCGTTTTCGCCAAGCCCCATTGAATTGCGGAGCGTTACGGTTTCTTCGTGAGGATAATTGCCTTTTCTGAATTTGCTTATGTTTATGCCTGTAGGTATAACGTGGATAGGCTTTGTAACACCGTACTCAATTAATGAATCCTTAACTTTTTCTGTCGGTGCGACAATATTTGAAGCAAAGTTGCAGAAAAGCCTGCTGAACGAATGGGCCATATTCGGCGTTATAAGCGCGCCGTTGACAATGTAGTGGACATAGTCTTCATACATAGTGTGGTATGTGTGTACCATCGGTATGCCCAAAACTTTTGAAAGGGTTTTGCCAAACATGCCGAGTGAGAATTCAGTCTGTGTGTGTATTATGTCAAGTTTGAGTTTAGTTATTTTAGCAAGCTCCTTCGGAGAATACAGAAGCCCGAAACGGTATTGATGTACGAATATGCACGGCATGCTGGGCATGCGTATAACGTCTTTTTCGTTCTGATCCTTATTTTTTGGATCTTGAGGGGTAAATATATATACGTTATGGCCCATGGCCCTGAGGTTTTTGGCAAGCGTGAATGTTGAAGTAGCAACGCCGTTTATTTGTGGGAAATATGTGTCTGTAAATAAACCAATATTCAATTTTAAGTCTCCTTTATTAAAGGGATTTTTAAGAATAACTCAAAGTAATTTTAATACAAATTTATGAAATTAGCAACTAAAAGTATGTTATACTAAAACATATAGATTAACGATAAATTTACTGAAACATGTGAAAAAATTTTTAGTTAGGAGGGCATTTGTAATGAAAAGTAAAAACGGCAGGGGAGGAAAAAAGCTTCTTGCTTCGGCGCTTGCGGTTATATTGGTACTGTCGCTTATTATAAGTATTTTTGTTCCGTTTTTCGGCGGGCAGGCATATGCTATGACACAGACGGCGGAGGAAGTTGCTGTAGAGGAAGGAACGGTTTCCCAAAACAGAGCGCCGAAGGAACTGCTGCCGGGCTATATAGACGTTAAAGCTGAAATAGGGTTTGACAACCAGTATATAGTGGAAAAAAAGACTCCTTTCAGATTTATTGTTTCTAACAGCGGAGAAGACCTGAAAGGGGAACTCCAGATTAAAGTTTATACATATTATGATGACGACAGCTGGAGACCAAGCGAATATTCGGTTTACTATGTTCCTGTTGAAATAAACAAAGGCGGCGTAAAAGAGGTTGAAATTAACGCTTATGTGCCGGTTGTATCAAGTTTTTTTACTGTAAGCATTACGGATGAGAAAGGCGGCAGCGTCTACGTTAAAAATTTCAGCGTTTCTGCTAAAACTCCCGAAATGAGATGGACGGGCGTTTTAAGCGAAACGCCGGAAGAACTCGGTTATTTGGAGGAGCTTAATACAATATACAATGAAGAAACAAAATATTATGACGGCGTGGAGCATTTTAAGACAGTATATTTGGACAAAGACACATTCCCGCGGGACGCGGCCGTATTGGATAATTTCAGGATTTTGATTATAAACAATTTTAATACGCGTTCTTTAGACGAGGAACAGCTTGAAGCGCTTGAGGAATGGATATTTGGCGGCGGTACGCTTATCGTAGGCGCCGGAGCGGGAGCGAAAAAAGCAACCGACGGCCTCGGCGGAATATTTACCGTTAAAGGCGAAACGGATGTAAACGCCGTTTCGGCGTCCGTTATGGAAGTTGCGGGGGGAATAGATGCAAAAAGCGGTTCCATTAATGTAAACGGACTTAAACTTGACGGAGGAAACAATATTTTTGAAACGATGCCGTATGCCCAGAAAAAAGAAATAGGGGACGGCTGCGCAGTTTTGCTGAATTTTGATATGGGCGGCGCCGATATAAGAGAAATTGAAGGGATTTTAACCGTTTATGATTTAATATACAAGTCTGCCGTTCCGAAACTCCTTTCCATTGAAGAGGATTACAACGGTTATGATTATGATACAAATTACGCTCCGCCTTATAATTATATCGACAGGTTTGCCCCTCAAGGAGGAAGCATGCTTTCGGTTATGTTCATGATAATAGCGGCTTACATATTGCTTATAGGTCCGGTTATTTATATTGTTCTTAAAAAGAAAGATAAGCGTGAAAAGGCGTGGATTATTATCCCTGTGACGGCGGTTATGGTAACCGTCGGAGTTTATGCCTTGGGTTCCGGCAGTTATTACAGAAAAGGCATTGCAAATTTTGTTTCGGAGATAAAGCTTGAAAGCGGACTGCCGGCGGCGGAAGCAACCATATATGCCGGAATTAAATCGGGAAGCGGCGGCAACGTCAATTTTACCGCCGAAGAAAGCGTTTCGGTTTCGACATTTACCGATCCGTACTATTATGGATACAGCGGCGGCGATACGGCGGAAGAAATTTGTAAGGTTAAAGTAAATGCGGAAGCCAACCGGGCTGATTTAACTTTTTTCAATTCATCTATGTGGGATACAAACAAGTTTTCGATAAAGAAAAATATAGATATGGGAGGGGCGCTTACTGCCGATGTGGATTTTGACGGCAAAACATATAAAGGCGTTGTTACCAATACAAGCAATGTCGATTTTTATGACGTTGTGCTTGAAATGAAAGGCGGGTATGCACTTATCGGCGATTGCCTGGCAGGGGAAACTGTCGAAATAAACTGTGCCGAAACTGAACAGGCTTATACATATGATTTGTACGATACCATGAAGCAGATTTTTGGAGTGGACTATTATGATCCGTCCGTTTCAAAGGAAGAAATTTTTTCAAAATGGCTGCAAACAAGGCTTTTAATGGATTATTCGGAGTCTGCGGCATTCAGCCGTTATTCAATGAACGATGAAGAGATAGCTTTAAATCTAAGGCTGTTTGCATTTAACAATGATGAAATTATGGGCGGGGGAAAATATATTAACGGAAGGGAAGTTAATGAAGAATGGAATAACGTATTTGTTATGGAAGCGCCCGTTAAATATTCTCTTTCGGAAGATTGGGAAATACCGGCCGGATTTATTGAGCCTTTAAGCATACTTGACGAGGACGGATTTGAATGTGGCAGAGGAAGTTACGGAGGTTTCAGCGAATATATATATGTTTATCCGGCAGGGGAAGTGTACGCTGATTTTTATGTACCGGAATTTGCGGATGCATTTTCTGTTTCATGGCCTGTAAGCAATATGATGGAAGGCAGTCCGATGATTTTTAACGTGAAAATGCAGGATTGGGAGGAAATAGGAGACGATTTCTACGAAAACGTATCGGACTATACCGATGAAGGCGGTATTATAAAGCTTAAAGTTAAAGGCGTTGACGATGCGGAGCTTCAGATTCCGAGCATAGGATTGAAAGGGGGAAAAACAGATGCTGGAAATTAACGGCCTTGTGAAGTCTTACGGCAAGTTTACGGCTGTAAACAACTTGTCTTTTAAAATAGAAAAAGGCGCTGTTTTCGGTTTTGTAGGCCCTAACGGGGCCGGAAAAACCACTACCATGAAGATAATGGCAGGGCTTTTGGGCGCTACAAGCGGAAGCATTTTAATAGACGGGCTTGACGTTGTAAAAGACAAAAAGCTCTTAAAAGAAAAAATGGGATATATGCCGGACTTTTTCGGCGTATACGATAATCTTAAAGTGAGCGAATACATGGACTTTTACGCCGGAACATACTATATACCGTACAGCAAAAGGCCCGCTCTTATAGACGGATTGCTTGAACTGGTGGACCTTACAGAAAAAAAAGATTTCTATGTCGATTCCCTTTCAAGGGGAATGAAGCAGAGGCTCTGCCTTGCAAGGAGCCTTATACATGATCCCGAAATACTGCTGCTTGACGAGCCGGCAAGCGGACTTGATCCAAGGGCGAGGGTTGAACTTAAAGAAATACTGAAAAATCTCGGCTCCATGGGCAAAACAATTATAATAAGTTCCCATATATTGCCGGAGCTTGCCGAAATGTGTACGGAAATAGGGATAATAGACAAAGGCGTTATGAAAGCTCAGGGCACAGTACAGCAAATAATGCGTATGTTAAGCAAAAAACGCCGCATTGAAATTAAACCGTTTGAAAATATGGCGGGGCTTGTGGGAATTTTAAAGGAACTTCCTGATATTTGCGCCATAACGGAAAACAACGATACCGTAGAGATCGATTTTGAAGGAGACGACGCAAGGCTTGCCGCTATACTTAAAGAGCTTGTAACAGGCGGCATACCGATACTTTCATTTAGGGAAAGAGAAGGCAACCTTGAAGAAATATTTATGGAGATAACGGGAGGCGGACAAAATGATGCTAAATCCGATATTAAGGCGTGAAGCCCGGACTTCTTTAAGAAGTTGGAAAATATTTTTGGTAATATGTTTATACGTTGGATTTATAGCCGGCGTTTCATACCTGTTTTTGAAGGTATCTATGTGGTCGTCTGTATACAGCGGTTTTGACCCTAAATCAGTGATCGCGCTTTATGCTCTGCTATCGGGCTTTCAGTTTGGAGCGATCCTTATAATTACCCCCGCCCTTACATCAGGGAGCATAAGCGGGGAAAGAGAACGCCAGACGCTGGATCTGCTTATTGTAACAAAAATGAAGCCGTTTTCCATAGTGTTCGGAAAGCTTGTAAGCGGGATAGGAATTATACTGCTTCTAATAATTGCTACTATGCCCGTATATGCGGTTATGTTTTATTTCGGCGGCGTTAAGATTACGGATATATTGGTAATGACGGGATTTGTGCTTGCAACAAGCTGTTTTGTCGGATCGATGTCGATTATGTTTTCGTCTGTGTACAAAAAAACGATAGTTTCAATGATTGTAGTTTATATCATAACAGGTTTTCTTTGTTTCGGAACATGGATTCTTTTACTTGTATATCATGGCGTATATATCCAAGGGTATCTTGAACTTTATGATTATTTTAGTATAAAAGCGTTTTACGGCACGATGTTCTTAAACCCGGCGGCAGGATTTTTCTCTCTTGTTGACAGTCAGCTGGGCACGGGAATATTTTCCCAGCTTATATATAACTACGGATCTGGAACGGCTGCCATTGTGCCGATATGGATTGTAAATATTATTGCCGAACTTGTATTTTCGGTTATATTCCTAAAAATAGCGGCCGCTAGGATTAATCCGCTTAATAAGAGAAAGTAAGGTGCAATATATGGATGAATTTAAAAGTATGCTTTCGCCTTTAAAAAGGAAATTGAATATTGAAAAATGGCTGGGATATTTTTTAAATTCAGCCGTTGTATGCCTGGCCGTTATATTGCCGGCCATTATTGCGTCTAAATTTTTTTATATCAAAAATTTTAAATATATAATGGCCGGGATAATATGCGTATTTACGGTCGTGCCGTTTCTGCGCGTCGTCTTGAAGCCCGTTTCTTTTATGGAAACCGCAAAAGCCGGGGATAAGCTTGGGCTTGAGGACAGGCTTGCGACGGCTTATGAAATATTCGAGAACGGAAATGACGGAAACATCTGTATGCTGGCTGTCAGCGACGCTTTTGAACACGGCAGGAAAGCTGATTTAAGCAAAGCGTATAAAATAAAATTCCCCAAAAAGCCTGTTAAAATAATTGCGGCGCTTTTAGCCGCCGTTTTAGCGGCAGGATTTGTCGACAACCCTTATAAAGAGGATATAAGGCCTATGGTTGAGCCGCAGGTTAGGCAGCTTGAGGAAATAAAAAAAGTTTTAAACAGTGAGAAAGAAATCGGCAAAGAAGAACTAAATAAAGTTAACAAAGAAATAAATTCAATAATTAAAGAGCTTGAGCAGTCGGTTTCTAAAAAGGAGGCGCTTTCAAATCTTGATAAGGCGCAGCAGCAGATGAAGAACCTTGAAAAAACGGGAGCTGTGAAAGATTTGAAATCCATAAGCCAAAGCCTTGAAGGCAATGAAACGGGCGAAGCTTTAAAAAACGCTATTGAAAGCGGCGACGCCGGGCAGATTGACAAAGGCCTTGAAACGATGAATGAGAAAGCGCGAAACCTTACTGACGAAGAACTGGAGAATCTGCTCAAAGAATTAGGAAACGCCGCCGAAGGAATTGACGATCAGGAACTTAAGGACGCTTTGCAAAGTTATGCAGGCGAACTTTCTTCAGGAAATTTCAACAGTTCGTCAAACGGGCTTAAAAATCTTTCGGGTGAGATTTCTAAGGCGGTTAAGCAGAGTGAAAGCCTACAGAGCGCTGTGGACGATATTAATAAAACGTTAGCCGAAGCATCTGAAGCGGTACAGAACGGTTCAGGCCAAAATCAGTCAGGCTCCCAACAGCAGTCAGGAAAAGACGGCGTTGGGGGGCAAAACGGCCAAAACGGACCGGGAGGCTCAAACAGCGGAAGCGGACAGGGAGAAAACAACGGCAGTGGACGCGGCAGCGGACATGCCGAACCGGAGGCGGAACTTTCCCGCGACGCGCAAAATAAAGCCGGATATGACACAAAGGTTGAAGGAGCCGAAAACGACGGCGGTCAGACTGAAATGACAATGCATAAGGCGGCAGGCACGGAAGGCGGGCTTGTACCGTACGAGGAAGTTATAAGCGAGTATAAGGAAGAAGCGATTAAAAGCATTGAAGATTCTACCGTGCCGTACGGTATGAAAGAGCTTGTTGCGGATTACTTTTCAGAGCTTGAGAATGAGGGGGAATAAAATTTGAATTTCATAAACCCATTGGGATTTATTGCCCTTTTATCCGTTCCGGCCATAATACTTATGTATATACTCAAACAAAAGTTCAAAAAGCGGGAAGTTTCAAGCATGGTTCTTTGGAATAAAGCCATAACGCAGAGCGAAGGCCATAAATGGCGGCAGAAGCTTAAAAAAAATACACTTATGTTTTTGCAGATTGCGGCGGCTGTTTTGGCGTCGCTTGCGCTTGCAAATCCGTTTATATCGGCAGGCGGGGAACGGCTCAATTACATATTCGTGGTTGATACCTCGTTCAGTATGGCGGTCGAAGACGAGAACGGCTCAAGGCTTGAAAAGGCCAAAGACGATATATTGAATATTATTTCCGATTCGCCGGACGGCACATTTTTCTCGGTTGTAAATCTTGACGGATCTCCCGAGACAGTTTTAAGCAGTACAAATAAAAAGCAGGCGGCGCAAAAAGCCGTCATGCAGCTTGCGCAGACTTACGGCGGGCGGGATACGGAAGCTTTAATCCCGATTTTAAAGCAACTGCAAAGCGAAAATCCGGCAAATGTAATTATATTTACGGATAAAGCTCCTGAGGAACAGATTGAAAATGCGTCTATAAATATATATGGAAAAAGCGGCGTCAACTATGCCGTTAAGCATGTGAGCGAAAATAACGGAAATGTACTTGTTAAAGCCGCTGTGTATGGCAAGGCAGGCGGCACGGCGCCCGTAGCCCTTTTCGGAGACGGAGTAATTATCGATACAAAAGACGTTGAATTTACGGGCGCAAACGAAAGCGCCGATATTGTGTTCAGCCTTAACGGAGAAACATACAAAGAAATAACGGCAAAAATACTTTCGGACGACATTCTTTCGGAGGACAACAGTTTTACATATATACCGCAGGTTTCAGGCGTTAAAAAAGCCCTTCTTGTCACAGAGGGGAATATATTTATAGAAAAGGCCGTTTCGGTTATAGACGGGATAGAGCTTTATAAAAAACAGGGAACCGAAGGCGAAATCAAAGGATATGACATTTATATATTTGACGGCGTTTTGCCTGAGGCCATGCCGAAGGACGGCCATATAATGATTATAAATCCTCCTGAGAAAAGCGGAATCGCGGAGTTTGAAGGTGAAATCGATTTAAGCGGGATAACCGTGCGGGACGGAATTGCAGGCGGCAATGCGGAAAGCCTTTCTTTTTCGGCAAACGGCGTTAAAAAACTTGCAACGCCGTTGTGGGCAGAGGAAATTTTTGTTTCCGACGGCATTACGGCGGCATATGCAGGTGAAAACGGCGGTATAAAGACAGTTGTTTTCGGTTTTGACCTGCATAACTCGGATTTGCCGCTGAAAAAGGAATTTCCGATAATAATATATAATATAATGAGCTATTTTTCAGCAGGAGGCATCGGAACTTCAGGCTATATATTTGCAGGGGAAAACGCCGTTTTGAATATGGCGCCGAAAACCGTAAGCGCACAGGTAATATCGCCTTCAGGCGTTGCGGAAAATGTTACTCCCCCAAATTTTCAATACTCGCTGACGGAAGAAATCGGCGTATATACTATCCGTGAAGATTACGGCGGCGGTAAAACGGCAGAGTCATATTTTGCCGTAAATCCGGCAACGGAAGGAGAAAGCGATACGTTTAACATGGAAGAAAGCTTACAGGGCGGGGCCGCGGAAAATGCAAGGATTAATACGGGCATGAGCCTTAAAAATATAATGATACTGATAATGCTTATTGTGTTGGCAGCAGAATGGCGGGTGAATTGGCGTGGGAATTAGTATATCAAATCCGGCCGCGCTTGTGCTGCTTCCGGCCGCCATAGGTTTTATATGGTTTGCGGCAAGGAAGGACAAAAGTTTTAAAAGCCGTTTTATTTCGGCGGTCAGGAGCATTATATGCATGCTTCTTATATTCGCGCTTTCAGGTTTGGGAATTAACGTATATACCGACGTTTCGACAACTATTTTTGCCGCGGATATTTCAGACAGTATTAACTCAAGGCAAAAGGATGCGGAAAAGTTTATTAAAGACGCGTTGGCAAACAAAAGCGATAAGGACTACGCGGGAGTTATAGCTTTTGGCGGCAGCGCCGTTGTTGAGATAAATCCGGCAAAAGAAATTTTTATTGAAAACTTTACGTCTTTTGCGGAAAAAGACGCGACGGATATTGACAAAGCCCTGAAAACGGCTGTGTCTATAATGAGCGACGAAACCGAAAAAAGGGTTGTGCTGATAAGCGACGGCCTTGAAACGCAGGGAGAAGCTGAAAAAAGCGCCGCAAATTTATTTAACAACGGCGTTGCAGTAGACGCTTATATGCTTGAAAGCAATATAACGGACGAAGTTCAGGCGGCGGGCATTTCAACTCCTCCTTATATGGATAAAAATACAATGTACGATATAGAAGCGTCGGTTTTCAGTATGAAGGAAACGGCGGGCGCATTAAGGATTTACAAAGGGAGCAGCCTTGCCGTTGAGGAAAAGGTGAATTTGAGGAAAGGAGAAAACAATTTCATTTTTTCCGATATATCAAACGAAGGCGGCGGTATAATTTACAGGCTTGAAATCGAGGCGGAGGAAGATACGTTTTATGAAAATAATAAAGCGTACAGCTACACATATGTGGAGGATACTCCGAAGGCGCTTATTGTTGAGAACAAAGACGGAAGCGGCAGAGAACTTAGAAAAATACTTGAAAGTTCTAAGCTGAAGGTTGAAGTCATAAGCGAAAGCGAGGCACCCAAAAGCGTTGAAGGCCTTAATATATTCGACGCTGTAATACTTGCCGATATTTCGGCTGAAAATTTAAGCGGCGGCTTTATGGACGCCCTTGAAAGCTTTGTTAAAACGGCCGGCGGCGGACTGCTTACAACGGGAGGCGAAAACTCATACGGGCTCGGCGGCTATAAAGGTACTGCGCTGGAAAGAATACTTCCGGTGGACATGGATTTGGAAACGGAAGGGGAAAAGCCGGATTTAGGAATGGTTATGGTTATAGACCGTTCCGGAAGCATGGCCGAATCAAGCTACGGCCTTTCAAGGATGGAAATGGCAAAAGAGGCGGCCGTAAGGGCGGTTGAAACAATGGAAGAGGCCGACAGCGTAGGCGTTATCGGTTTTGACGATAAGCCGGTATGGTATGCCGAGATGCAGAAAATCGGCGGGAACAAAGCCGCTATATCCGAAGAAATAGGGAAAATACAGTCGGCCGGAGGAACAAGCATACTGCCTGCTCTCGAAGAGGCGTATAATGTTTTAAGCAAAACAGACTGCAAGACAAAGCATATCATACTTTTAACCGACGGGCAGGCAGAAACAAGCGGTTATGATTCCCTGATAGGAAAAATGAAGGAAAGCGGTATAACGCTTTCAACAGTAGCAGTCGGAAGCGGCGCTGACACGGCGCTTTTGGAAAGCCTTGCGCTTAACGGCGGCGGGCGTTATTATTTCACAAATGCTTTTACGGATCTCCCTCAGATATTCACAAAGGAAACTTCTCTTGCAGGCAAGGAATATATTAAAAACGGTAATTTCTATCCAAAAGCCGGGGATACGAGCGCAATATTAGACGGAATAGAAGAAACGGCGCAATTAAGCGGATATATAAGAACTACGCCGAAACCGAGAGCTGACGTTGTGCTTAAAAGCGACGACGACGAACCGATTTTGGCATCGTGGCAATATGGGCTTGGACGCGCCGCGTCATGGACAAGCGACGCAAACGGCCGATGGAGCGGGGAATGGCTCGGAAGCGACGCGGGCGTTAATGTGCTTAAAAATACAGTGTCGTGGATAATGCGTTCAAACATATCCCGGGAAGTGGTTTTCTCAGCCCGTAAAAGCGGAGAAGATGCTGTTGTAACGGCTTCTATGCCGTACGACGAAAATATAAAAAGCGTAACGGCTGTTATTGCCGGGGCCGACAACAGTGAGATAACCGTTGATATGAAGTCTGTTTCGCCCGGAATATACGAAGGTATCGCGGAAGGAATCGGCGAAGGAGGATATATAATAAGCCTGCTTGAAAGTATGAAAGACGGTACAAGCCGCGTTGAAAGGGGCGGATTTAATATCCCGTATTCAAAGGAGTACGATATGGCGGGAATAGAAAAGGGGAAAGCGTTAATTGAAAGGCTCGTTTCAAAAACGGGCGGGCGTATGCTTTCAGACCCTACGGATGTGTTTGAGGCAAAACATGAATCGGTTTTTAAAACTATGGATCTTTTTATGCCGTTTGTAGCTTTGGCGCTTATACTTCTGCTTTTTGAAATTGCTTTCAGGCGTTTTTCGGTTTTGAGCGAAAGGATAGAAAAGGCTTTTCTGAGTATTGCAAAGCATAACAAAA
This sequence comes from Anaerotignum faecicola, assembly GCA_024460105.1. Classification (NCBI taxonomy): domain Bacteria; kingdom Bacillati; phylum Bacillota; class Clostridia; order Lachnospirales; family Anaerotignaceae; genus Anaerotignum; species Anaerotignum faecicola. Next base: position 356,889 of record JANFXS010000002.1, on the reverse strand, counting down.
AACATAAGGATATGCAAATAAGCGAGCCCGTTAATCAAGAGCGCATTAAAAAGGAAGATAAAAGAACGCCTGAACCTCAAATGGAAGAAAAAGAGTCGACTTTGGATATGCTCATAAAAAGCAAAAAGAAAAGAAATTAATATGAAACTGTGTTAAAACATATTTTTCAATCTCATTTCGGCTGAAAGCTTAATCGTTTTGCCAAAAATATCAGCCCGTTGGTTTTAACTGAATTTCATTATGCCCCGGTTTTGCGGCGGACTTTACAGTACGCTTTAAGCCGGGGTTTTATTATGGATATTTTTAAACTCCTCTTTCATAATATTAAATATAAGTTATAATTTTGATTTTGTCTTGTATTCATTTTTAGTATTTATGAAATAATTATGGACACTAATATATTATGGCATAAAAATATTTTAAAGGCATATTTTTTGTTTTATATTGTAAAAAGATTAATTATTTTATATAATTATTGAAATAAGTCAAAAATCTAAAGGGGTAAAAAAATGGAAGGGAGCAGCAAGAAAGTTGCCGTTGGAGTTATAATTGCATTAGTTGCCGTTGCGGGAGCGGCCGGGGGCTTTTATTATAAGTATTCTACGGATCTTAAAATGAAGGAAACCCTCGGAGTTGATACGATTTATAACGGTATTACCGTAAACGGCAGGAATGTCGGGGGAATGACTAAAGAAGAAGCCGCAGATTATCTGCAAGGAAGCATTAATTCATCTTTGAGCAGTAAAATAATAACGGTTACAAACGGAAACGAAAGGTATAATATAAGTTTTGAAGATGTCGGAGCACAGTATGACGTGGATGAAGCGGCTGACTCTGCATATAAAGCGGCAAGGGACGGAACCCTTAAAGAAAGGTATAAGCTGTATGAAGATATACGGGAAAACGGGCTTGACATAAAAGCTGCAACCGTTTATAACGAGGAAAAACTGTCGGCTAAAATGGACGAACTGGACGGCCTTATTACGAGGGAAGCAAAGGACTCTTCCATGACCAGGGAAAACGGACGATTTGTTATAACGGAAGAAGAAAAAGGATATGAACTGGATACTGCCAAAACGAGAGCCGATATCGAGAAGCTTTTGGAAAACGGCGAAACGGGCACAGTTGAAGCCTATTGCACCGAAACGGAACCCAATGTCACAAAAGAAGAAAATGAAATGTCAACGGATCTTTTGGGCACGTTTTATACCGAATATTCAGGCGGGCCTAATTTGGGCAGGAATATCAATCTGGTTGTAGGATGCAATAATATTAACGGCACAATAGTAAAACCCGGAGAAATATTTTCCATGAATGAATCATTGGGGCCGCAGACATATGCAAACGGATACAGGAATGCGGCGGTAATAGTCAACGGCAAACTTGAAGACGGCCTTGCGGGCGGAGTATGCCAGATAACCACTACCCTTTACAATGCTGTTGTAAAAGCGGAGCTTGAAATTGTGGAAAGGAAAAACCATTCCCTTGCGGTTGGCTATGTGCCTTTGGGGCATGACGCCGCTATAGCCGGCGACTATACGGACTTTAAATTTAAAAACAACACGGAATATCCGGTTTATGTCGAAGCGTATGCAAGCGACGGAAAACTTGTTGCAAGTATATACGGCCATGAAACGCGCTCCCTCGGCCGCACGGTTGAGCTTGAAACGGTATATATAGGCTCTATCCCAAAGCCGCCTGAAAAAGTAACAGAAGATCCTGAACTTCCGGAGGGGGAACGAATTGTAACATATAACGGAAAAGTCGGGCACAAAGTTTCAACGTATAAAAAAGTTTCCGAAAACGGAGAGCTTATCAGCCGCGAATGGTTCTCGGATTCAACATATAAAGCCGTAGCCGACGAGGTTACCGTAGGCACAAAGCCGGCTGACGGGGAAGCTTTGGATGCGTTGGCTTCCGGTGATGAAGCGGCTGTGCCCGGAGCGGGAGCGGCGGAGAACCATGAAGGAAACGACGCGGTTGTATCGGATGAGAGCGGCGCTGAAAAGCCGGAGGAAGGCAATACGGACATATCAGGCGCAGACGCGGCGGAAAGCGGTTCCATATTTGAGCATTGATTATATTTAAAAGGAGAGGGAACAGAATGAGAGGAAAGATACTTCAGCTTATAGCAAAAAACAGCAAACTTACCCCGGAGGAAATTGCCAAAGAAATTAACGCGGATCCTCAGCAGGTTGCCAAAGAAATTAAATTAATGGAAGAAAACAGGGTTATATGCGGATATAATACGCTTATTAACTATGACAATACAGACAGGGAGCTTGTAACGGCACTTATAGAAGTTAAGGTAACGCCGCAGAGAGGCGACGGATATGATAAAATTGCCGAAAGGATATACCGTTTTGATGAAGTTAAAGCCGTTTACCTTATGTCAGGCGGCTTTGACCTGACGGTAATACTTGAAAAAAGCAGCCTGAAAGAAATTGCGCTTTTTGTTTCGGATAAGCTGGCTACGATTGATTCCGTAACAAGCACGGCGACACATTTTGTGCTTAAAAAATATAAAGACCATGGTATAGTTATCGAACGCGGCGATAAGAAAGACAGGCGTATGATTATTTCCCCATGATTTGGCTGTGCCGACGGATTTATATGTAAGAAAGTTCCGGCTTATTTGCGGGGATTACAAATGTTTCCAGAGGAACGGCTTGTAAAGCGTATAAGGGGAATAATAAAATTTAATATGTTTTAAGCCCCGATTTTTAAACTGAAATGTTGAAAATCGGGGCTTTTTACAGGATTATATATCGATGCTTGACATATACGGCAAGTCGTTATTTTAGGTATAATGTGTTTTAAACATTTTAAAAACAGTATTTTTCGGAATACTGTTTTTTATGCTGTTGTACTGCAAATAAAAAAATGGTATACTTTATAAAAATCGTGGCGCGGAGGTTAAAAATGTCATTGCTCGGTACAAAAGGGCCGCATAAGATAAATAATTTTATATTGGCGGCGGTTATAATACTGTTTACGGCCGTTATATCGGTATTGTATTCTTCAGGACTTTTTACAACGGAAACATTTCAGGAAAACGGCGATTCATATGTAAATTTAAGAATAAACGGAGAGGGCTTTACATATTCGCCAAACGGGGGCGTTTCAAAAGGATATACTCCATATAAGATTCAGGATGAAACTACATGTATAGCGGAGGAAAGCGGCAAATTTATGTTTGTAAACGAAAACGGGGAGAAAAGCGCCCTAACGCTTAGCGGGCTTCTTACGGATACTTCAAAATCTTCTTCCGACGGGAAATATACGCTTGTATTAGGCGAAGAAGGCGTTTTATATAATATAAAAATCTGGGACGGCAAGCCTCAGACATACGTTGAAATAGATACGGATATAGCGTCCGCGAGCTTTACGGGAAGAAAAAACGATATAGTTTATACTAAAAACGACAGTTCCCTTTATTATTTTTCAGGCTCATACAAAAATAAAGAAGAAAACGCCGTAAAGGAATTTGAAGTTGCGGACGGAAGCATGAACGTATTTTACATTCGGGGTGAGGACAAAGGAAAGCTTATTATGTTTAACGTCGGCAAAAAAACGGAAATAGACGACAACGTTTATGACATAAAATTCAGCGGCGGGACGCTGTTTTATATAAAGAATTTTGATAAAAAAGACAATGCGGGAGAGCTCTTTTATTTTAACGGGAAAGAAAGCGTGCCCGCAAATGTCAGGGCGGAAATTCTGTTGGATTAGAGGGGATATAATGATAATTGAAAGTTTAAATTCCGAAGAAACAAGAAATATCGGCCAAAGGCTTGGCCAAAAAGCCAAAAAAGGAGATATATACTGTTTAAGCGGCGATCTGGGCGTTGGAAAAACGGTATTTACTCAGGGATTTGCAAAAGGCCTTGGCGTTGAGGAAGAATACGTTACAAGCCCTACGTTTACGATAATTAACGAGTATTGCGGCAGACTGCCGTTTTATCATTTCGACGTTTACAGGATTGAAAGCCTTGAGGAAATGGACGACACGGGATATGAGGAATATTTTTTCGGCGGCGGCGTTTCTCTTGTGGAATGGGCTGAACTTGTAAAAGAACTTATTCCGGAAAACGCGGTTTGGATTAAAATAGAAAAGGATCTTTCAAAGGGCGACGATTACAGGAAAATAACTATAAGGGGCTGTGAATTATGAAAATATTGGCGATTGAAACATCGGGCCTTGTGGCCTCGGCGGCCTTAGTTGAGGACGGAAAAACCGTTGGAGAGTTTACAGTTAATTATAAAATGACACATTCGCAGACTATTATGCCTATAATAGACAGCGTAATTAAAACAACTCAGACAAGCTTGGATACAATAGACTATATAGCGTGTTCCAGGGGACCCGGCTCTTTCACGGGCCTTCGTATCGGCGCGGCAACGGCAAAGGGCATTGCCCACGGGATTAATAAACCTATTATACCTGTGCCGACGTTAACTGCTTTGGCATATAATATATTTAATACGGATTGTTTAGTATGCCCTATTATGGACGCAAGAAGACAGCAGGTTTATTCCGCCGTTTTTGAGTGGAAAGACGGGAATATTAAAACCGTATTGCCAGAGGATGCAAGGAGCATTGACGATTTGATAAGGATGGTTGAATATACGGGAAGAAAGGCTGTTTTTCTCGGCGACGGCGTTCCCGTTTATAAAGATAAGCTTGCAAAAAACAATAACTTCTTTTTTGCCCCTGCAAACTGCAATTTGCAGAGGGCCGCAAGCGTCGCAGCCGCGGCCGAGGCATTAGCGGCGGACGGCAAAGCTGTAAACGGGTTTGACTTTGCTCCTGTTTATTTAAGAAAAAGCCAGGCTGAAAGAGAATTGGAAGAGAAAAATACGGGGGCATGAATATAATATGATTGAAATAATACCAATGGAAGAAAAGCATATTGAAGATGTTTTGAAGGTTGAAGAAGAATGTTTCCATATACCGTGGACCCGCAGGGATTTTGAGAGGGAAATCAAGGAAAATAATATGGCCATATATAAGGTTGCTCTTGTAGACGGGCGGGTTGCGGGTTATGCCGGGATGTGGCATGTAGTAACCGAAGGGCAGATAACAAATGTTGCCGTAAGCCCCGAATTCAGGCGTATGGGCGTTGGCGAAGGGCTGATGCGGGAAATGATAAGAGAAGCCGAGGAACTTTCTATGATAGGCATAACGCTTGAGGTTAAAATCAGCAACGCCCCAGCGCAGAAACTTTATACAAAGTTTGGGTTTAAGCCGGAGGGTTTCAGGAAGAACTATTACAAGGACACCAACGAGGATGCAGTTATAATGTGGAAATATTTTGAATTTTATGAGGACTATGAAAAGACGCAGAACCCGGCAAAGGAGTGATATTCCCATGCAGTTTAACGAACTTGACTATACACGGCTGAACAGCTTTTGCAGCCCCGATACGCTCGGCTTTTCCAATACCGGCGAGATTGAGCCGCTTGAAGGGATAATGGGGCAAAAACGCGCTGTAGACGCTTTTGATTTTGGCCTTCAGGTTAAGAACAAGGGATATAATATATATATGTCCGGCCCGGCGGGCGTCGGCAAAACAACTTATGCCAAGCTGAGGACGGAACAGGTGGCATCCATGGAAAGGGTGCCTTACGATTGGTGTTACGTTTATAACTTTGACAATCCACGCAACCCGATAGCTTTGCGGTTTGAGCCGGGCGTCGGCCGCCAGTTTAAGGACGATATGAACGAACTTGTGGTTATTTTTGAAAGCGAGATACAAAAAGCTTTTAATACGGACGATTATGAGAAACAGAAAAATGAAATACTTAAATCGTTCGACGACAAGCGGGATGAAAAAATGCGCGCAATGGGAGAAGCGGCAAAAGAACACGGCTTTGCCGTTAAAAACACAAACGCGGGGATTTATTTCATGCCTATTGTTGAAGGCGAAGCGGTAAACGAAGAACAGTATGAAAAGCTCAGCGAAGAAGTAAAAGAAAAAATAAACAGGGAAAGCGACGTAATTCAGGAAATAGCGGCATGTATAATGCGCGATATAAGGGAAAGCGACAGGGAATGCCGCAAAGCCATAGACGATTTGGATTATAAGGTAGGCATGTTTGCGATAGGGCACCATGTTAATGCCGTTCAGGAAAAATATAAGGAATATGACAGGGTTCTTAAATATATAGAAGCCGTTCAGGAGGACGTGCTTGAAAATATAGATCAGTTCGCCCCGGCTGAAAGCGAAGAAGACGAAACTGTCGGCGCCCTGCTGCCTATGCTTGCTAAAAAACAGCCTGAAGACGTTACGCTGAAATATAAAGTAAACCTTATCATAGATAATTCTAAAACCGACGGCGCTCCTGTCGTTATAGATTTTAACCCGACATATTACAACCTTGTGGGCGAGCTTGAGTATGACAGCGAATTCGGAAACCTTACAACTGATTTTATGAAAATAAAGGCGGGGCTTTTCCACAAAGCCAACGGAGGATACCTTATACTTCAGGCGAACGATGTTTTAAGCAGTCCGTTTAGCTGGGAAACTATACGACGCGTTGTAAAAACAAGGGAAATTTCGATGGAAAGCATGCGCGAGCAGGTCGGCGGCATAGTGGCTCCCACACTTAAACCTGAACCGATACCGGTGAATGTAAAGGTTATAATCATCGGCAGCGCGTACTATTATGAGATGCTTAGGGAATACGACGACGAGTTTGATAAATATTTTAAAATACTTGCCGACTTTGACTATGAAATGAAAAGAGACGCGCAGAATGTAAAAGATTTTGCAAGATTTATAAGAAGCTATACCGACAAGGAAAAAATGCTTCCGTTTGACGCGGGAGCCGTGGCTCGGCTTGTTGAGTATGCGTCAAGGATTGCAGAAAAGCAAAATAAGCTTTCAACACGATTTAACCGTATAAGCGAAATTCTGTGCGAGGGCGAAGCGTGGGCCCATATGAACGGAGACAGGATTGTAACGGCGGAACATATCATAAAGGCTGTTGATGAGAAAGAACGGCGCGTAAGGCTGTATGAGGAAAAGCTGAACGAAATGTTTGACGAAGACGTCATTTTAATTGATACAACCGGAAAGAAAGTAGGGCAGATAAACGGCCTTGCAGTGATGGATATGGGAAGCTATTCATTTGGAAACCCTTCCAAGATAACGGCCACGACATATGTCGGCAAAAGCGGCATTGTAAACATAGAAAAAGAAGCGCAGATGAGCGGCCCTACTCATAACAAAGGCGTTCAGGTAATAACCGGTTACCTGGGGCAGACGTACGCGCAGGAATTTCCCCTTTCGCTTTCGTGCAGGATATGTTTTGAACAAAATTATAACGGCATAGACGGCGACAGCGCGTCAAGCACCGAACTGTACTGCATACTTTCAAGCCTTTCGGGCCTTCCGATAAATCAGGAGCTTGCGGTTACGGGTTCTGTTAACCAATATGGGCAGATACAGGCTATTGGGGGCGTGACATATAAGATAGAAGGATTCTTTGATTTATGTAAAAAACGTGGCCTTACAGGCACGCAGGGAGTTATAATACCGGAATCCAATATAAACGACCTTGTTTTGAAAAAAGAAGTTGTGGAAGCCGTGAAAGACGGATTGTTCCATATTTATCCTATAAATCATATTGATGAAGGCATTGAGCTTTTAACCGGCGTTCCGGCGGGGAAAACAGGCAAAAACGGAAAATACCCGCCTTCGTCCGTTAATGGGCTTGTTATGAAAAGGCTGAGAGAGTATTATAAAAAATCTTCAGGCGAAACTCAGGCCAGAAGATAAATATTAAAACAAGTATCTCGTCGGATTTAAGTTCCGGTTTGATTATTTTTTATATAAATCCATGCTGAAATTTTGCCTGTTGTATTTTGCGTCCAGGATACGGCGTTTAATGCCGTTAAGCCGGAAAGCGGGTTTTGAATCGACAAGGTGGAAAAGGCCGTCCCGTAACAATAACGGGGCGGCCTTTATTTTCGGCGCGGCGCGCCTTTGCCTAATGGCATGCGCGTTAACGCGTTGATTTTGTGGCGGAGGCCGTTTTTTCATAATAAGGGCACGCCGGTTCTTCCAAGAAAAGGAAAGAAGATTTTTTGGGTTCTTTCAAAAGGCACTTTCCGTTTTTTTGATGGCTGCAGTTAAGCGAGCAGTTTATATCCATATTTATCACCTCATGGATATGTTCCGCATTATTATTGCTTTTTAAACATTTATGTATTGAAGAATAAGATTTTTGCTTCTCTTAAAAATGGCCGTGTTACTTATGGCTGTATATAAAAAGCATATGAAAGGCCGGCTTAATTATGCTTAAATAAAGCGGGGCGTTTACAGCAGCCATTTTAATATCAGATGTTCGAACATTTCAAAGAAATTTATTTTTTCCATGCTTATGCTTGTAACAATATCGCTCCTTCCGATTTCTTCACCGTCAATGGAATAAATGATTTCGCCGACTTTTTCGCCTTTTTCAAAAGGAGCCGTTATATAATCCTGCATAACTATTTCTTCCGAAAATTCAGATGCTTCACCTTTTTTGACGGTTGAAGCGAATTCCCCGGCTATTTCGGTAGGGGCTGTTTCCTCGCTGCCCTTATAAACGTCTATATTATCCATTGCCGTGCCTTTTTCGCGCCCGTTCAATACGGTGAAGTTTGCAAACCCGTAGTCTAACAGCTGCATATCTTCCCTGAAACGCGCCGCGGAAGTCGGAGCGCCCATAACAACCGCAACAAGGCTCAAACCGTCTTTTTCAGCCGTTCCGGAAAGGCAGAAAAGAGCTTTGCCTGTGGAACCTGTTTTTAATCCAGTAGCGCCGCTGTACCACTTAACGAGTTTATTTGTGTTGCTAAGACCGAACTCGCTTTCGCCTTTGCGTGTTTTATGTATTATGGTATCCATCCATGTTGTGGCAAATTCGCTTACTTTAGGATGATTCTTAATTAATTCACGGCTCATTAAAGCTATGTCGTGGGCGCTTGTAACATGGCCGTCTGTGTCAAGGCCGCATGCGTTTTCAAAATTTGTGTCGTTCATGCCAAGCTCTTTTGCTCTTGAATTCATCATATCCACAAAGCCTTGTTCGCTGCCGCCTATATATTCGGCCATTGCAACGGAAGCGTCGTTTGCCGATGAAATGGAGATGCATTTTACCATTGTTTCAACGCTCTGCTGTTCCATAGGCTCTAAAAAAACCTGGCTGCCGCCCATTGAAGCGGCATACTCGCTTACTGTAACCATATCGTCCCATTTTATTTTTCCGCTGTCTATAGCCTCGAATATCAGAAGCAGGGTCATAACTTTAGTTACGCTTGCAGGCGGAAGCTTATCATGGCTGTTCATTTCGTAAAGTATATCTCCCGTGCTCGAATCCATTAAAATGGCCGATTTGCATGTCAGCCCCAAATCCGTTTGGTTTTCATAGGTTTTGCCGTATGCAAATACGGGAAGCATTAAGGCAAAAACGATGATAAGGGCTGTAAACGCTTTAATTTTTCTCATATCAAAACCCCTTAATTTTTTATTACTATTAATTTATGTTGACAGGGAGGATATTAATACATCGGGTTTGTTTTTTAGGACGCGGAAACTCCGTAAGCATTCGGAAAAAAAGTTGTTTATTGATGTATAATATGATAAAATGCTTTAGCATAAGGTATTTGTAAGCATTAATATTAAGGAGATGCAGGAATTTTGAAAATAGGTTATCTTGGCCCCGAGGGGACTTTTACGCATCAGGCGGCTTTAAAATATAAAAAAGATATTAAAAACGCGGATATAATACCGTATCACCATATACCGGACATACTGCGCGCCGTTGAGGACGGGGAAATTGATAAGGGTATAGTGCCTTTTGAAAATTCTATTGAGGGAACCGTGACTTTTACAATCGACGCCCTTATATTTGACGTAAATGTGGTTATAGACCGTGAAATAATACTTCCAATCAGGCATAACGTAGCCGCAAAAAAAGGATTGAGCAAGGTTGACGTTGAAAAAATTTTTTCGCACCCGCAGGCTTTGGCACAGTGCAGAAAACATTTAAATGAAGAGTTTAAGGACGTTGAAAAGATACAGACCGCATCCACGGCGGGGGCGGCGAAATACGTTTCCGAGTCGGACGGCAGATGGGCGGCGATATGTACTGACGAAGCGGCGGCAAAATACGGCCTTGAAATACTTGAAAAAGATATACAGGACGAAAACCATAATGAGACGCGGTTTCTTGTTGTTTCAAAGCAAGGCACGCAAAAGTTTGCATACGAAGGCAAAACAAGCATAGTTTTCGGAACCGAAAACCGCCCCGGGGAATTATATAAAATTTTGGATATAATAGCCATATGGGATTTGAATATGACAAAGATAGAATCAAGGCCGATGAAAAACGAACTTGGAAAATACGTTTTTTATGTAGACATGGAAAGCGCAAATGCGGCGGATATAAGCGACGCCCTTAAAATGATTGAAAGAAAAACGAAATTTTTTAAACATTTGGGAACATACCACACTATCAGACATTAATTGGAGGATTTTAAATGGACGGCGAAAATAACGGGGGAAATAACAAAAAAGCGGCTTTTATGAAAACTGCCGCCGCTGTGGCCATAGCTTTTGCCGTGTTGGGCGTTATTTTGATTTTTCCTGTTATGGCGGTTTTTTTGGCGGTTGTTTTTGTTATAGTGCTTGTAATAGTTTTCTGTGCGAAATTTGCGTTCGGCATAAATTTTAACGACAGTTCGGAAAGTTTGAACAACATGGCGGCGGCTATTGATATAACCGACATTGACGATATTAAAAGCCTCGTAAGCGTGCCGCTGCCGTTTGCCGTTGCAGACGGGAATAAACGCATTATACTTTATAACGACGAGTTTAAAGGCCTTATAAATTTTGAAACGTACGGAAGAACCCTCAATGAAGTTTTCGGCAAATTCGACGTCGGGGCGTATACACAGTTTTTTGACATTGGCGGCATGCCTTACGACGTATTTTGCGGGAATATTCCAAACAAAAAAAACGGCGGCGTTATGTATACAATATGCCTTGTAAATGTGTTTGAAAGGGAAGCGCTCAAAAGGGATTTGAGGAATAAGAAAACAATACTGGGCCTTATTTACCTTGACAATTATGAGGAAGTAACCGAGAGCGCCGACGACGCCCAGGTGCCGCTTTTAACGGCCCTTATTGACAGGAAAATCAATAATTATATATCTGGGTTCGGCGGTGTTGTAAAAAATTTCGAAAAAGACAGGTATATATTTGTTTTGACGAACGAAGCTTTAAATAATGCAAAGGAAAAGAAATTTGAAATTACAAATACTGTTAAGGAAACAAAAGTAGGAGATCACATACCGGTAACTTTGAGTATAGGGATCGGCATAAGCGGAGGCGGGCTTGACGCGTCGATGAAAAATGCAAGGGAAGCTATTGAACTTGCCCTGGGACGCGGCGGGGATCAGGTGCTGATTAAAGATGATGAAAAATACCAGTTTTTCGGCGGAAAAAGCGGCGAGGTTTCGCACAATGCGAAAATCAGGGCAAGGGTTAAGGCGGACGCTTTGGAAGGGCTTATAAACGATGCGTCAAACGTGTTTATAATGGGGCACAGGATGCCCGATTACGATGCTTTAGGAGCGGCGGCGGGAATGGCAAGGATTGTAAGGAGTCTCGGAAAAACGCCGTATATTGTTTTGGACTATGCGCCTAAAGGTATAACCCCGGTTTATAATGCGGTTTTATCATGCGAAGAAAACAGGGGGATTTTTATAAAAGGACGCGACGCGCTTGAATTATATGACGACAGATCCCTGCTTATAGTTGTGGATACTTACAGGCCGAGCCTTGTGGAAAACAGGGAAGTACTTAACGGCATAAAAAAAATAGTTGTATTCGACCATCACAGAAAAAGCGCCGAATACATTGAAAATGCGGTTTTAACATACCATGAGCCCTATGCTTCTTCAACATGCGAGCTTGTTACGGAAGTTATACGCCATATGGGGGATAAAGTAAGGCTCAAGCCCGCCGAAGCCGACGTTATATTAAGCGGGATTATACTGGATACCAAAAGTTTTTCGGTAAGGGCAAATACGGTCACGTTTGAATCGGCTGCATATTTAAGGCGCAACGGTGCGGATTCCATACGGGTTAAGGAGTTTTTCAGAAATGATTTTGAAGATTTTAAAATCAAATCCGAAACAGTCGGAAGCGCCGAGATCTATAAAGGCGGAATAGTAATTGCAAAGTGCGGGTATGAAACGGAAGGCGTGAGCATTATATGCGCCCAAGCGGCGGATGAACTGATGGAAATAAACGGCGTAAAAGCGTCTGTTGTGATTTCTAAAATATATGGTAAAATATATATATCTGCAAGGAGCCTAGGCGACGTTAACGTACAGGTTTTAATGGAAAAAATAGGCGGCGGCGGCCACCGTACAATGGCGGGATGCCAGTTTGAAAACATGGATATTGACGAAGCTTTGGAGAAAGTTAAACTTGCAGTCGACGAATACTTAAAGGAGGAAGAATAAATGAAAGTTATACTTCTTGCCGACGTTAAAGGCGTTGGCAAAAAAGGTCAGGAGATAAATGCAAGCGACGGATATGCGAGGAATTTCCTTATTCCGAAAAAACTCGGGATGGAGGTAACCGCCTCAAACCTTAACGACATTAAATTGAAGAAGCAGGCGGATGACAGAAGAAAGGCCGAGGAACTTGAGGAGGCCAAAAAGACAAAAGAAATACTGGAGCAAAACGAAGTTAAAATTGCCGTTAAAACGGGCGAAAACGGAAAGCTTTTCGGTTCTGTGACAAACAAAGAAATTGCGCAGGCTATTGAAAAAACAAGCGGCGTAAAGGTTGATAAAAAGAAAGTTGAGCTTGACGACCAAATAAAAATGGTGGGTACAAGGACGGTTCCGGTTAAGCTGCACCCGCAGGTAACGGCGGAGGTTAAGGTGGTTATTACAGAAGCGTAAATCAAACGCTTAGACTTTGCCGCCTAAAGGCGTAATTTTATCGGCACGCCTTATTTTCAAACAATTTTTAAGCAGAAAGCGGAAAAAATAAATTCAGGTGGTAAGAATGGAAGAAAATAACAGCCAAAATTCACATTTTCAAAGGGTTCCTCCGCATGACGTTGAAGCGGAGCAGGCGGTTTTAAGTTCTATGTTTATAGACAGGGAAGCCGTTGCGGCCGCAATGGAAACTCTTACAAGTTCTGATTTTTACAGGCCTGACAACGGGCTTGTTTTTGAGGCCGCTATGGAGCTTTATTCCGCGGGAAAGCCTATTGACATTATAACTGTTAAAAACAGGCTTGAAGAAAAGGGCGTTTTTGAGCAAATAGGAGGTATATCATACCTGGCCCAAATTTCTTCGGCTGTGGGAAGTTCTGTAAACGCAAGGCATTATGCAAGGATTGTAAGCGAGAAATCGCTTTTAAGGCGGCTTATAAAGACTTCCCAGGATATTTCCCAGGAATGTTATGAAGGAAGGGAACCTTTAAACCATATTATGGAAAATGCCGAAAAAGGCATTTTTGATATAATGAACGGCAGGAATACGGGCGAAGTGACGCATATACGCGACGTAGCCGTATCCGCATTTGAAAAAATTGAGGATATATATAAAAATAAAGGCGCCGTAACGGGAGTGCCGTCGGGATTTACGGATTTTGACGCTAAAACGGCAGGCCTGCAAAAAAGCGATTTAATTTTGCTTGCCGCAAGGCCGTCGATGGGGAAAACAGCCTTTGCCCTCAACATTGCGCAGAACGCCGCAATACGGCATAACGTCCCTGTTGCAATATTTTCGCTTGAAATGAGCAAGGAGCAGCTTGTTAACCGTATGCTTTGCTCTGAAGCAATGATTGACGCGCAGAAGCTCCGTACAGGCGATTTGACCGACGACGATTGGCCTAAGCTTATACAGGCAATGGGGCCGTTAAGCCAGTCCAACATATTTATTGACGATACGCCCGGGGTTTCGCCTATGGATATACGCAGCAAATGCAGGAGGCTGAAACTTGAAAAAGGGCTGGGATTAATACTTATAGACTATTTGCAGCTTATGAGCGGCGACGGAAAGTCGGATTCAAGGCAGCAGGAGATTTCATCAATTTCACGTTCCCTTAAAGCTATTGCAAGGGAAATGGACGCGCCGGTTATAGCGTTAAGCCAGCTGAGCAGGGCTTGCGAACAAAGGAGCGACCACAGGCCTATGTTAAGCGATTTAAGGGAGTCCGGAGCTATTGAACAGGATGCCGACGTGGTTGCATTCCTCTACAGGGACGAATACTATTTCCCTGACAGCGACGCGAAAAATCAAGCGGAACTTATAATTGCGAAACAAAGGAACGGCCCGACGGGTACGGTGGAGCTTGCATGGCTCGGACAATATACAAAGTTTGGAAACCTTTTAAAATCATATTAAACGGTATTTACTCCTAAAATCACCGTAAATCGCGGAATTGATTTAAAAATCCATGGGTCTATTTGTATTTGCCTTAAAACGGTATAAAACCATGTATTTTTTCTTTAACTGGCAACATATCAGAAACATATTAAAACTTATATGCGGACGTTGGACGGCAAATAATTTTTTGTGTGTTTTAAAAGACATATATAATATGAAATAACTCAGATGCAAAATAATTGCATTATGTGTGCAATATTTTATTAAGCGGATAGCTTTTTAACAGCAAATTATATGTGTTTTGGGTATGGAAATTTGCAAAGCGGATTTTAAAGTTTGTATTTTACAAGTTTTTCCGACTCGTTTGACTAGATAATAGAAAGATTTGTAAGCCGCATAAACTACGCGGCTTTAGGAAAGTAAGGATTGCCATAGTTTTGTTGGGCGTATATTTTGAAGAAAAAATAATAAAAGCCGTCGGCGTATAATTGCCTTCGGCTTTTTATTATTTTTAATTTTGTCAACTTCAATGCGCTTGAAAGCAAGCGGTTTTATAAATATTTTGTGAAATATAATTGGCGCCGCGATTTGCCATTTAAAATTAAAAGCTATGCATACATTAGGATTTTAGTCATGTTGTTGACAAACATAAATTTATAAATGGAATGTTTCAGTTTAAAGCTCGAATCATTTAACCGCTTAAACTGGTTTTTTGTGGAATGAATCCTTACTTAATTGAATTAAGCGATTTTATAAGTTTGCCGTAAGTATCGGCAATTATTTTGCAGTCGACGCCAACGGGCATGTAACGGAATCCCTGTTTAATCCGTTTTTCGGCGTCCTCTGCATTGCTTGTGAATATTCCGGCAATTTTTCCATGGCGTTTGCATGCGTCAAGCATTTTCTGTGCGGCGGCCTCTACCATAGGATCGTCGGTTTTTCCCGGTATGCCCATGGACTGGCTCATATCAAACGGGCCGAATATCAAAACGTCAAGCCCTTCCGTTGCGGCTATTTCATCTATATGTTCAAGTGCGGAAATATTTTCACAGTGGAATATAACAAGAGTTTCGCTGTTTTCCCGCTCCATATATTCGTTTATATCAAAAATTCCATATCCGCACGCCCTGTGGAATGAAACGCCCCTTTTGCCGTATGGATGATATTTGGCATATTTAACTGCATTTTCGGCGGCTTCTTTTGAATTTATCTGGGGGACATGTATTCCGTGCGCTCCGACGTCAAGCGTCCTTAGTATGAGGGATTCGCTGTTTTCACATACGCGCACTACAGGGGTCATGCCGCATGCTTCCGCAGCGCGTATCATCGGGATTGACGTTTCTGGGGAAATATATCCGTGCTCGCCGTCAAGGACAACAAAATCAAAACCAAGCAAACCGCATATTTCAACTATATCCGGCGAATTTATGGCGATGAATGTCCCGAAGGCAGATTCGCCGTTATAAAGCTTATGTTTTAATTTATTTTTAAACATATTGCCCTCCTTTGGATTTATCTGTCAAAATAAGGACTTTTTCCAAGGGTCGAAAGTGGGACTGCAAGTATTTTTTTAACGTCTTCGCCAAGGTAGCCGAGCCTTTTGGCGGCAACGCCGGCCGAAAACATAATCCTGTTGTCGATCCTGTTGTTTGCGGCAACCGATACCGCTGAACAAACGGCGATTCCAAGGTCAATGTCATCGTAAGCGCAGTGGCCGTTGTTTGCGGCCATTTCGGAACAGTCTTTATAGCCGCAGAAACCGCATGCGGGCACGCCTTTTGGCCCTCCCGTTGTGCCGATAAGCACAACAGCTCCCGATATTTCAAGGTTCTTTGCATCCCTTTCAAAAAATGCGGCGCCTGTTTCGTCAAAAAGCCGACGCATTTCAGCTATTACGGCGTCTTTTTCATCTTCTGTTATAATTCCGGTAACTATTTTGTCTATTCCCCGTGCTTTTGGCGCTGTCCTTGCAGCCGCGCACATTCTTTCTGCAGTGTTAAGTATTGTATTTTTTTCTGCTAGAGTTCCTCTGATAAACATATTGTTTCCTCCTTTGGCTGATGTTTTATATACATAATATCACTGTTAAAAAAAAGTGGCAACAGTTGACTGCTTTGCTAAAGTACAAAATATATAAGATTTAGGTATAAGAAGATTTTTGGCTTAAATTATTCAGGCAATATCTTTTGTTTTATAATGGCATAAATATAGAATTTTTATGTTATTATAAAAGTTTATTATTGCGTTAGTACCAAAATGGTGTTAGAATAAAAAATACTGCATAATTTGCATATGGCAGATATATGTAAAATGCACAAAGTAAGGAGGTAAATTAATGGAAGAAAATGTAAGAAGTATGGGAGCAAATGAAAATCCTTTGGGATTTGAACCGGTTAAAAAGCTGCTTTTCAGGTTTGCTGTTCCGGCTGTTGTGGCAATACTTGTTAACAGCCTGTACAATGTTGTAGATCAAATATTTATCGGCCAGGGGATTGGATACCTTGGAAACGCCGCAACAACTGTAGCTTTTCCGATAACGACGATAGCCCTTGCATTATCGATGCTTTTCGGTTCTGGCGCGGCGGCTTATGCGGCTATTAAACTCGGCGAAGGCAGAAACGATATTGCTGAAAAAGTTTTGAACAATTCTTTTGTTATATTGGTTGGAGTTGGAATAATAGTAGCGGTTGTGGGAATACTTTTTCTTGAGCCAATGCTTTACTTATTCGGTGCGGCGGATAGTTTTATAGAATATGCAGTTGATTACACATTTATAATCCTTATCGGTATGCCGTTTATGGTGCTCGGTTCGGGGCTTTCAAACCTTGTCAGAACAGATGGAAATCCAAACCTTTCTATGATTAGTATGCTTATCGGCGCCGCCCTAAATACAATCCTCGATCCAATTTACATATTCGTTCTCCATTGGGGAGTTAAAGGCGCGGCAATCGCTACTATAACAAGCCAGATAATATCCGTTGTTATAATAATGAATTATTTCACTAAAAAAAGCAGGATGCGCATTAAAAAGAGTTTGTTTAAGCTCGATTTGGGGCTTGTAAAAACTTTTACCGTTTTGGGGATTGCAAGTTCCACAACTCAGATCGGTATGACCGTATTGCAGGTTATACTCAATAAATCGCTTTTGTACTACGGGGATCTTTCTTCCGTAGGGGGAGATGTGGCGCTGAGCGCGATGGGAATAGTTTTAAAAGTAAGCGGTATAATTGTAAGTTTCAGCATCGGAATAAGCATAGGCATACAGCCGATTATAGGGTTTAACCTTGGGGCAAAACATCCGCACCGGGTTAGGGAAACATATACTTTTGCAGTTATGCTTGCTTCGGTTATTGCCGTTTTAGGCTGGGTAATGTGCGTGTTCTTTCCGGAAGCGCCGCTGAGCCTTTTTGGGACTGACGATGCAAATTTTGCGGAATTTTCATACAGATGTATGCGAATATACCTTTCGGCAATATTTCTTTCGGGATTTATTATTATCTCAACAGGTTATTTCCAGGCGACGGGGCAGGCTGTTAAAGCGTCTGTGCTGTCAATGATGCGTTCCCTATTGCTGCTTGTGCCTTTTATATTGGCGCTGCCTTTATTTTTCGGGCTTGACGGCATTTTGTATGCAGGCCCTCTTGCCGAGATTATAAGCTTTATAATTGTTTTATTCTTTTCAGTAGGCGAAATGAGGAAATTAAAGGCGCAGATTTCCGAAGAAAAGAAAGCGGCCGGCTTATATTAATAAAAATAGGTGCGTTAAGTTGACAAACATTTGACAATGGACTAAAATTATAATTGAAAGTGGGGCTGAAAACGACAAAGGGGATAGTGCTATGGAAATAAAATCTATACAGACAAAGAAAATCTATAAAAATATAGTTGAACAGATAATTTTCCTTATAAGGGAGGGCAGCCTTAAATGCGGCGATAAACTCCCTCCGGAAAGAGCGTTGGCCGAAATGCTTGACGTAAGCCGCGCGTCTTTAAGGGAAGCTTTGAGCGTAATGGAAATTATGGGCGTTGTCGACATCAGGCCCGGCGAGGGCTCTTTTGTTTCAAACCTTGACGTTCAGCCGTTTATTGCCCTTGTTGTGCCTCTTCTTTTAAAAGAGGACGGCCTTGAAGACGATCTGTTGGAGTTTCGTAAAATGCTTGAAATATCCGGGATAAGGCTCGTCTGCAAAAACGCCGAGAAAAATAGGGAGCTTCTTGACGAGCTTAAAAGTACGATTGATGAAATGGGCGAAAAGCTCGACGACGCGGAAGCGGGCGCAAAGCTCGATGTGAAATTCCATCGACTTCTTTTTTCGATGAGCAACAACAAAGTCCTTGTTAAAGTCCTGGATTACCTTGGATTTATTTTGGAACGCACAGTTAAATTTAACAGAAACGCTATACTTGTAAAACAGGAGCGCGCCGAACTTCTTCATAAATATCATACCGATATATACCTTGCTATTGTCAACGGCGATTATAAGGAAGCGGAAGCGGCTCTTGAAACGCATTTTGATTTTGTTCACAGCAGTTTGTAATTTTATATTGGTTTAAGCATGAAGCCAAAAATATTTATTGATATTTTTGGCTTTTTTGTTATTAAAATCCGGAATTTCGGAAATAATCGGATAATGTTTTTTAATATGCTTATCCGCGGCGTCTTATAGTTTGATATTAATTATATTTTTAGTAATACAACCAAAATGTTATTGAAATTACAGCAATAATATGGTAAAATTAACATTTGTAAAATATATAAATTTTTCAGCTATAGTAATAATGGTATAATGAATGGCAGTTAAATATTATAATAGGCTGAAAAATGTAAAAATTTAGAACGGGGGTTGTGAAAAAATGGAGAACATGGTAGTTTTAGCTCCTATTTTGGGAGTAATTGCGCTTGTATTTGCTTTTGCTTTAGCTTCTAAGGTATCCAAAATGTCTGAAGGGACAGACAGGATGAAAGAAATTGCAGGCTCAATTCATGAAGGGGCGCTTGCGTTCCTTACGGCTGAATATAAGATACTTATTGTATTTGCAGTCGTACTTTTTCTTCTTATAGGATTTGCTATCGGTTGGATAACTGCCGTATGTTTTGTGGTTGGCGCGGCGTTTTCAACCCTTGCCGGATATTTCGGCATGAATGTTGCAACAAAAGCAAATGTCAGGACGGCAAATGCGGCAATGGAAGGCGGAATGAACAAAGCCCTTTCCGTAGCGTTTTCGGGCGGGGCCGTTATGGGTATGTCGGTTGTAGGCCTCGGCCTTCTCGGCGCAAGCGTTATATTTATGGTGACGGGAAATGTCGAGGTATTATCGGGATACAGCCTTGGAGCTTCTTCGATTGCATTGTTTGCCCGTGTAGGCGGCGGTATTTATACAAAAGCGGCGGACGTAGGAGCAGACCTTGTAGGAAAGGTGGAAGCCGGAATACCTGAGGATGATCCGCGAAACCCTGCCGTTATTGCGGATAATGTAGGAGATAACGTAGGCGACGTTGCGGGCATGGGGGCTGACCTTTTTGAATCTTATGTCGGTTCAATCGTTTCGGCTTTGACCCTCGGCATTGTGGCTTACGGCGCAAGCGGAGCTGTATTTCCGCTTCTTCTTTCGGCGGTAGGCATTGCGGCGGCTATTATAGGCTCATTCTTTGTAAAGGGCGATGATAAATCAAGCCCGCATAAAGCTTTAAAAACAGGAACATATGTGGCGAGCGCGCTTGTTGTTGTGGCGTCTTTCATATTAAGCAATATGTTTTTCGGAAGGATGCATGAAGCTATCGCTATTATTGCCGGGCTTATTGTCGGCGTATTTATCGGTATTGTGACGGAGATCTATACTTCCGGAGATTATAAATCAGTTAAGAAAATTGCGGAACAGTCTGAAACCGGACCGGCAACAACGATTATAAGCGGGCTTGCGGTCGGTATGATTTCAACTGCCGTTCCTATTTTATTGATTGCAGTCGGAATATTTATTTCATATAAGGTTGCGGGCCTTTACGGAATTGCCCTCGGAGCGGTAGGAATGCTTTCAACTACAGGTATTACGGTTGCGGTTGACGCTTACGGGCCAATCGCCGACAACGCCGGAGGTATTGCCGAAATGTCGGGACTTGACCATTCCGTAAGAAATATTACGGACAAGCTTGATGCTGTAGGAAACACAACTGCCGCTATGGGCAAGGGTTTTGCTATAGGTTCGGCGGCTTTAACGGCTTTGGCGCTTTTCGTTTCATATGCGGAAGCGGTTAAATTAAGCGCTATCAATATTTTGGACTACAAAGTTATTATAGGTTTATTTATCGGCGGTATGCTTCCGTTCCTTTTCTCGGCGTTTACAATGGAATCTGTAGGAAAGGCCGCATTCCAAATGATTGAAGAAGTTAGAAGGCAGTTTAGGACTATACCGGGAATTATGGAAGGAACGGGAAAACCGGATTATAAAAGCTGTGTTGCTATTTCGACGCAGGCCGCTTTGAAAGAAATGCTTGTTCCAGGCATTATGGCTGTTGTTGCGCCGCTTATTGTAGGAATACTTCTTGGGCCGGGAGCGCTTGGCGGGCTTTTGGCGGGCTCTCTCGTTACAGGCGTTTTAATGGCTATATTTATGTCAAATGCCGGCGGAGCATGGGACAACGCTAAAAAATATATTGAAGAGGGCAATCATGGCGGAAAAGGCAGTGAAGCTCATAAAGCGGCTGTCGTAGGCGACACGGTAGGCGATCCGTTTAAGGATACGTCAGGCCCGTCAATCAATATACTTATTAAATTGATGACGGTTGTTTCACTTGTTTTTGCACCTCTTTTCCTCCAGTTCGGCGGGATACTTTAATATTGCGGATGCGTTTATTTATTAAGGACGCCGGGCATTAAATTTTTGCTTTGCATTTAAGCGGATACAGTTATGTATCCGCTTTTTTTGTCTGATTTTAAAATTTGAATTACAGTATTCCGGTTTGTTTGACATTTTGTTTATGCATAAGTATAATATTTAAAATATATTATTTGCGGGGGATTAATATGGGATACAATGAAAGCTTTACGGGGTTCCCACGGGAAATGATAGATTTTTTATGGGAACTGAGATTTAATAATAATAAAGAATGGTTTAATGCCAACAGGGACAGGTATAAATTGCTTTTAAAAGAACCTATGGATGCTTTTGCCGCACAGCTTGGCGAGGAGATATATTCAAGAACAGGAAAAATTGCTTTGCCTTCTGTTTCGAGGATAAATAGGGACGTGCGTTTTTCAAAAAATAAGGCTCCGTATCGTGACAACAAATGGATTGTTTTTAAAAGGGAAACGGGGGCATGGACGGCAAGACCGGTTATTTTTTTTGAACTCGGCCCGGATTATTATATGGTGGGGATGGGCATATATGAAAGCCTGCCCGTATATATGAAAGCCTTCAGGAAAAAAGTTGACGCTAACACGCCGTATTTTGAAAGGCTGGCAAAAAAATATAACGGCAACGAAAACTACAAGCTTGACGGCGATTTTTATAAAAAAAAGCTTGGAGATAAAAGCGAAGACGTTATGCAGTGGTATCAGAGAAAAGCAATTTCGCTGGTATATAAGCGTGAAATAGACAGTTTGCTTTTTGAAAGGGAGCTTATAGATTTTTGCGCGGGAGAATTTGAGTATTTGACGCCTCTTGTAGACTTTTTTGACAGTATAATGATAGAATAACGCTTTTGCAAGAGTATTTTACATTAATAGGTATTTTGTTATCGGTTCATACGGCGCCTAAATAATAAATTTTTGACTTTTTATTATTTCAGACGCTTTTTAAATAATGAAATAAATTAAAGTAAAAAAGCCCAAACTGCTGCTTAAAGAACAAGCGTGTCTGGGCTCATGGCTTATGAAAACATTTTAAAAGTTATAATTTTCTTTTTTTATATAAATCTTTCATTTGCATTTGTCGATTTGCTTTTTATGCCGAGCCGAATAAAAACAAATTATGATTAAAATGTTGTTTTAATATTTTTAGTATAAGGATTATGTTTATCTGATTATCCATAAATGAAGGATATATTTATTCTTTTCGGCCGGTTTCGGTTTACAAGAGCACATATGGTTTTAACGGGCTTTATCGGCGCAATAGGCGTGTAAAAAACGCTTGCCGTAGGATCGCCGTGCCTGCGAGCCTTTGCCTTGCTATTATGATGCGCCGACGCCTGTTAAAACTATCTGACATCGCAAAAGGAAAATTTTTGCAGTTTTAGACGCATATGCGCCCCCCAAGCGATCCTATGCCAAGTTTATGCCGCATGGAAATACGGAAAATTTTTCATTGTAGAGTGTATGTGCCATTGTAAACTGAAATTATACCTTTTTAAAAAATTTTTTTAAAATTAAAAAACCAACCATTGTAAAACCGCCGCCGAAGGAAGCTGTGGCGGGGCCTAAAATCGGCCCTAAATCCAAATCCATTATGAATGCGGCGATAAGAAGCATTATGCCGAGGACAAGAGATAAAACCCCGAAAATGATATTTTTCATGTCTTTCCACCGCCTTCAATATCTTCATCTTTTTGCCAAACAAAACTGTCGGCTATTTCCTGCACAGCGTCGTATGCGTTTTCTGATAAAGTATAGTTTGTAAGATGAATTAAACAGTATCTGTAGTCGTCTATAATGTAATACTGTTTTGTAACGGCGTCGCTGTCCTCTATTGTAAATATATACTCTGTATATCCCTGTTCCGTATAGGTGCCGTCGCCGTTTAGGGTAGCGTTGGTACCGTTAAGCTGGAATAAAAGCTGGTTCAGTATTGCGTCTTTGAATTTTGAGTGCTCATCGGCGCTGTACTTGTTTGAGCCTATATTAACGGAAATATTGTCGGGAAGCGTATCGTTTTCATGTCCTTCCTGCACATAAAAAATTTTTTCGTCGGTTGAATATTCATCTGACTTAATCCAGCCGTCCGGAACAGTGTAGCTTCCGGGAAATTTGTTTTCTTCAGATTTTGCGCCGCTTTATTCCTGTACGGTATGCGCGGTTTCGGCATCAGGCGTTTTATTTTCCGTTGTACCCTCGCCGCACCCTGTTAAGAGCAGTACTGTTATTATTAAAGAAAAAAATTTTTTTTTCATATGTAATCCTCGCTGTAAACTAAAAGTTATTATTACAGTAATTTATTTAAACCATTACGTATTAGAATATTTTGTTGTTACAGGCGTATATTTTGCCTCCGATACTCATTATATCCGCCGTGCAAACCGCGAACGGCGAAACAAAATAAAAAAGAAGCCAAAAGCAGGTTTGCACAGCAGTTTCTTATAATGATTGTTTAAGGCATATTGACGTTCATAGTAAATAAAGCGGTTTGCACTGATAATACAGATAAGCTTTCATACGTGTAAAAAGCGGGTTCGACAGCTTATTATAATTGTCCCGGTAAAGTTAAATTAAATATTCTTTAGGCAGATCATGGCTTGAGAATAAAAGAGGCGTAAGCGTGTAGGCATAGCTTCCGGCGTTTGTTATTGTAATTTTATCTCCTATTTTGGCCTTCGGAAGCTTGATGCCTTTTGCAACGGTGTCGATAGCGGTGCAAAGGTTTCCGCATAAATCGACTGTTTCAAGCTCTTTTTCATCGGTTAATATTGAGATTTCAAAAGCGTCTTTTGAAGTATACAGCGGTTCGCTGCTGAAACTTTCCGAAACGGGTATTTCCGTAAATATATCTCTCATTGACGCGCGGACAAAGCCGTTTAAACCGTTTTTTGCAATAAGGTATTTTTTGCCTCTTGACGTTTTTATATCGACGATCTCAGTTACATATATGCCGGCCCCGCAAAGCAGAAATCTTCCCGATTCCACAATAAGCCGTGCGTTAAGAGCGTCTTTATTTCTTGTGCAGAGCTCTCCGAAACCTTCTTTAAGCGTTGAAAAATCTAAATAAGCGTCGGAAGTTTTTGAATACCGATGGCCTATGCCGCCGCCGAAATTTATGAATTTTATATCAAAAGTCGGTTCCATGTTTAATTTTAAAGCCATATCATATACGTTGTTATAATAGTTTACCAATGTTTCGGCATTTAAAACCTGGGAGCGTACATGCACATGGATTCCCGTTATTTTTATGTTTTTGAGGCTTTTTATATATTCGCTGTTGTATAATAGTTCTTCATCCACGCCGAATTTACTGCTGCAGGGCGAGGATGAAAACATTGAAAAAAGAGGGTTGACCCTAAGCCCGACTTCCATTATAATGCTTTTTTCGGCGGCGTATGTATTAATAAGCGATAATTCGGAAAAGCTGTCTGCAGTTACAGTGCAGTTGCCGGCTGTTTTTTCTATATCGGCGCATGTTTTGCCGGCGGCCGAGTAATAGATATTTTCGGGCTTAATCCCACATTCGAGCGACAGCTTGACCTCATTTTTTGACGCCGCGTCGGAACCGACGCCGTTTTCGGCAAGAAATCCTATAACGGGAGGGAATGGGTTTGCTTTTATTGAAAAAAGTATTTCAGCCCCTTCAAGGGCGTTTTTGAGAATTTCAATATTTTTTTTAATCTGCTCTTTGCTGTAGATATAAAAAGGCGCTTCGTGGTTTTTAATGAATACTGATATATCGTTCATATCGGTTTCCTCCTAAGTTATGAAAAGGCCGTTTGGGACGGTGTTAATTAAACGGGTTCTTCAATATCGCTGGCGGGTATACCGCCTTTAATTCCCCAGTTTTCTGCGGGCTGTTCATTAAGGAAAATAAAAACATTGTCTTTTTTAAACATGGTTTTTTCATCAATGGCCGTTGTTAACGCGTCGTAAAGCTTTCTTTTAAATTCAACGGTGCGGCTGCCTGCAAGCTTTATTTCAATAAATATTTCATATGGATCTTTAAGTTCGAATAAATCCTGATCATAACGTATAACTTTAATATTGCGGTCCGTCGACTTTAAACCGAATACTTCGCGAACTTCGTCCAGAACTACGTTTTTAACAAGTATTGCCGTTTCTATTTTCCATTTATTGCCCATTTCTATTTGAATTACTGGCATTTTGGCACCTCCTCTTATATTAATTTATTCTACCCCAAATTAAACTATTCGTCCACATAATGACAAAATTGTCATTTACTTTTAATATTTCGGTCGGGCGTAAAAAAAGGATTTAGATAAAAAATGTAGTATATATATATTAAAGAGTTTTTTTGACGCCGGCAGTAAAGAGAAAGGGGGAACAGCTTTTGGATCTAAGGTATTTGCAGGAAGAAACGGAAATATCACGGCTCAGTAAATTTGCAGTTAAAAGCAGGTTTTCAAAAGGACGCGTTACGGAAGAAGAAAAATGCGATATACGGACGGATTTTCAAAGGGACCGTGACAGAATTATACATTGCAAGGCTTTCAGAAGGTTGAAGCATAAGACTCAAGTCTTTATTTCCCCCGAGGGCGACCATTACCGCGACCGTCTTACGCATACGCTTGAAGTTTCGCAGATTGCAAGGACTATCGCAAGGGCGCTGAGGCTTAACGAGGATTTGGCGGAGGCTATTGCTTTAGGGCATGATTTAGGGCATACGCCGTTTGGCCATGCAGGTGAAAAGGCTTTGGACAGGCTTTCCCCGAATGGGTTTGAACACTGCGAACAAAGCCTCAGGGTTGTTGACAGGCTTGAAAAGGACGGCAGGGGGCTTAACCTTACATGGGAAGTAAGAAACGGGATATTAAACCACCGCACTAAAGGAAACCCTCTTACTTTGGAAGGCAAAGCGGTTCAGCTTTCGGATAAGATTGCATATATAAACCATGATATTGACGACGCTATACGCGCCGGCATACTGTCGGCAGGCGATATACCGAAAGATATTACGGAGATTATTGGAAACACTGCCAGAAGCAGGCTTGACAGCATGGTGAGGGATACTGTTATCAACAGTACGAATAAAAACGATATTGTTGTGAGCGGAACTATGAAGAAAGCTATGGGAGATTTAAGGCTTTTTATGTTTGAAAATGTTTATACCGACGAACGCGCCGTTACTGAAGGCGAAAAAGTTGATAATATGATAGAAGCGCTGTACGGGTTTTTTATAAAAAATCCGGAAATGATGAAAACCGAATTCCTTTCCCTTATTGACGAGGGGGAACCGCTTGAAACCGTCGTATGCGACTATATTGCCTGCATGACGGACAGGTTTGCCATCAGCGTATATAAAAAGCATTTTATACCTTCTTCATGGAACATATATTAATTAAAAGAAATGACGGCAAATATTGTAATTTTATAAAATATATAAAAAAATAAAGGAAATCAAGGCCTTTTGTAGAAAAATATTTTAGAAAGGAGTAAAGCTTATTATGTTCTATTCACAGGAAATAGTTGAAGAAGTGAGAACCGGAAACGATATTGTTGATGTGATTGGCGGATATGTGCATTTAAAACAAAAAGGCAGTTCGTATTTCGGCCTGTGCCCGTTTCACAATGAGAGTACGCCTTCGTTTTCTGTGAGTGCGGATAAACAGCTTTACTATTGTTTTGGATGTGGGGCGGCAGGAAATGTTTTCAGCTTTATAATGCATATGGAAAACTGCGATTTTGTTGAAGCCCTCGCAAAGCTCGCGGACAGGGCGGGAATACCTCTGCCTAAGGAAGGGTATTCAAAAGAAGCGGAAGAAGCGGAAAAGTTAAAAAAAGAACTTTTGGATATACATATTGCAGCCGGACGTTTTTATTATTCATGTCTGAACTCCCCCGAGGGGAAAAGCGCTTTGGAATATCTTGAAAGGCGGCGTGTTTCGGTTAAAATACAGCGGAAGTTCGGCTTGGGATATTCTCCGGAGGGAAGGGACAGGCTTTTTAACTGCCTGAAGGAAAAAGGGTTTGGCATACGGGCCATGCTTAAAAGCGGGCTTGTTATGGAAAATAAGTTCGGCGGCGGTTATCACGACAGATTTTACGGACGGCTTATGTTCCCAATATTTGATATGCAGGGAAAGACGATAGGGTTTGGCGGTAGGATTATGGATAAAGGCGAGCCAAAGTATCTGAATTCGCCCGAAACTATGATTTTCAGCAAAAAAAAGAATCTTTACGGCCTTAATTTTGCAAGGGACACAAAAAGCAAAGAACTTATAATAGTTGAAGGGTATATGGATATGATAAGCATATACCAAGCGGGATACCATAACGTTGCGGCAACGCTCGGAACGGCTTTTAACGCCGAGCACGCTTTGCTTCTGAGAAAATTTTTTACGGATATAATACTTGTTTTTGACAGCGATCAGGCTGGTGAAACGGCCGCTTTAAGGGCGATACCGATACTTCTGTCGTCAGGGCTGCGGGTTAAGGTTCTTCAAGTGCCGGACGGCAAAGATCCGGACGAATTTATAAAACATAACGGCAGCGCGGAGTTTGGGAAACTTCTTGCAAACGCCGTTAATTATATAGAGTTTCAAGTCGGATGTCTGAGTAAAAAATATAATTTGGAAAATACTGAACAAAAAATGCTGTTTACAAAGGAGGCTTCCGAGATCCTTGCAAAACTTGAATCGCCTATTGAACGCGACGTTTTTGTTAAGGAACTTTCAAAAAGCACGGGCATATCGGAAATGGCTATATCCGGCGAAATTAATAATATACGGATAACAGCCGAAGAAAAGTTCGCGAAGGAAGCCGAGAAAAAGCGGATAAGAGTTTACGGCGGCAAAACTGCCGATAATACGGCTGAAAAATCGAAGGGCGTTTTGGAGGCGCAGCGCAGCATGATTTTTGTTTGCGCGACTCGGAATGAAATTTATCAAAAAGTAAAAAAATACCTAAAAGCACAAGATTTTATTGACGACGTATACATAAAGCTTGCCGGAATTGTTTTTGAAGAAGCGGAAAAAGGGAATACTATTTTTCCGGCGGATGCAGTTAATTTTTTTACTGACCCTGACGAGCAAAAAAAGGCGGCTGAAGTTTTTGCCATAAAATTTAATTATGACGGAGCCGGCGAACTTGAAAAAGCCATAAACGAATGTGTGAAGCTTATTAAAAGGACAAAAGCCGATATTCTAGCAAAAAATGCCGTTTCGGTTGAAGAGATAAAGGCTCTGATAGATCTGAAAAAAGAACTGGACAGCCTGTATATTTCTCTTTAAAAGGCATTTTTGTATAAAATTTGGCTATACGGATAAAATCTATTGATATTGGGAAAGGAAGGGTACAAATTGAAAACCCCGGAAGAAAACAACTTATTAACCCGCCTGAGGGAGCTTGTCGCAATCGGCAAGAAGAAAAAGGGCGTTTTGGAATATAAAGAAATTACGGATTATCTTGGCGACATTGAGCTTGACGCCGATCAGATAGATAAAATATATGAATATTTTGAAAGCCAGGGCATTGACGTATTGGGGAATATTGA
Organism: Anaerotignum faecicola; assembly: GCA_024460105.1. Taxonomy (NCBI): domain Bacteria; kingdom Bacillati; phylum Bacillota; class Clostridia; order Lachnospirales; family Anaerotignaceae; genus Anaerotignum; species Anaerotignum faecicola. The sequence goes on along the minus strand of JANFXS010000002.1, from coordinate 328,117 downwards.
GATTGAGGAAGAAGTTGAAAAAGATCTCGATTTATCCCTGCCCGAAGGGATTAATATTGACGACCCGGTTCGCATGTATTTAAAAGAGATTGGAAAAGTGCCTCTTTTGAGCGCCGAAGAGGAAATTGAGCTTGCAAGGAAGATGGAGGACGGCGACGAATATGCAAAGAAAAAACTTGCGGAAGCAAATCTCCGTCTTGTTGTAAGTATTGCCAAAAGATATGTGGGGCGCGGCATGCTGTTTCTCGATTTGATACAAGAGGGGAATTTGGGCCTTATAAAAGCCGTTGAAAAATTCGATTACAGCAAAGGCTATAAATTCAGCACATATGCTACATGGTGGATAAGGCAGGCAATTACAAGGGCAATAGCCGATCAGGCAAGAACCATACGTATCCCTGTGCATATGGTTGAAACGATTAACAAGCTTATCCGTATTTCGCGCCAGTTAATACAGGAACTTGGGCGTGAACCGACGGCTGAGGAGCTTGCAGTTGAAATGGCGATGCCTGTGGATAAAGTCAGGGAAATAATGAAAATCGCTCAGGAACCGGTGTCGCTTGAAACGCCTATAGGCGAAGAGGAAGACAGCCATTTAGGCGATTTTATACCTGACGACGATATACCGGCTCCGGCCGAAGCCGCCGCGTTTACGCTCCTGAAAGAGCAGCTTATCGAAGTCCTTGACACTTTGACCGAAAGGGAGGAAAAAGTTTTAAGACTGCGTTTCGGCCTTGACGACGGAAGGGCGAGAACGCTTGAAGAAGTCGGCAAGGAATTTAACGTAACAAGGGAACGTATCAGGCAGATTGAAGCAAAAGCTTTAAGAAAATTGCGCCATCCGAGCAGAAGCAAAAAACTTAAAGACTATTTAGAGTAAAATTTTTAAAGCGCAGTTGATTTAGGCAGGGAGGCGGTTTAATCTGTTTCCAGACTTGCCGACTGCGCTTTGTTATTTTTTCTGTCAAGCGCAAATCTGTTGCGGTGAAATCGGATAAAGGTTAAAATGTTATATATCAAAAAGGAGTGATCTATTAATGAAGAAATTTTTATCAATGCTTATAATATGTATCTTAACAATCGGCCCCGTAAGCGTATTTGCACAAGACAAAGGCGCGTCGCCGAAATCAGAAGAAGGAAACTACATAGAAGAAAAGCAGGTTATGATGCCCATAAGGCCCGTGCTTGACGCAATAGGAAGCAAGGCGCAGATAATTTGGGACGATAACGAAAAGAGCGCGACCGTTTTAATGGGGAGAAGGGTGTCCAAAATAACTGTCGGTTCTGATACAATGGTTTTAAACGGCGTTGAAATAGCCGTTGAAACGCCGGCCGAGATAACTGACGGCGTTCTTTTCCTGCCGCTTACGGATTTAGCTATGCTTATTGGTTTGGGAGAAGATAAGATCAGCTGGGACAGTGAAACGCAGACGGTTATATTAAATTATATCGGTGATTGACAATGGAACTTTCGGTTAGACTTAAAGCTGTCGCCGACGAGGTGAACGGCGGTATTATTGCAGATATAGGCACAGATCACGGATATGTGCCTATATATCTTGTGAAAACGGGAAAAATAAAAAAAGCGGTTGCCTGTGATATAAACAAGGGGCCGCTTTTAAAAGCGCGTGAAAATATAGAAAGGGAAGGCCTTAAAGACAAAATTGAAACGCGTTTGGGAAACGGTCTTTCCCAAATAGATGCTGGAGAAGTCGAAACGGCAGTGATTGCGGGTATGGGGGGCATGCTTATTATAGATATTTTAAAAAGCGGGGCATGCGTTGCCGAAAGCCTCAAACAGCTTGTTTTGCAGCCTCAGCTTGACATTGAAAGCGTGCGAAGGCACATACATACAATAGGGTTTAAAATTGTTAACGAAAAAATGGTGGTAGACGGCGGAAAATTTTACACAATTATAAATGCCGTAAGAGGTCAGGAAAAATATGAAAAAGAAATTTATTATTCTTTCGGAAAAATAAATATTGATAAAAAATGTCCCGTACTCAGGGAATATATTGCATACATGCTCAACAGGCTTTCGGAAATAGAAAACGGATTGAAATCAGCCGATACGGAAAATGCCGTTAAAAAAACCGAATACATAAAAAAGGAAATTGAATTGTTGAAGGAGGCTGAAGCGGCGTATGAAATGCAGTGAATTTATAAAACGCCTTGAAAAGTTTGCCCCTGTTGAATTGGCCGAAACGTGGGACAATCCCGGCCTGATTGTGGGGGACACGAAGCAGGAAATTAAAAAAGCGCTTGTTGCCCTCGACGCAACGCTTGAAGTGATAGACGAAGCCATAAGTTTAGGAGCCGATATAATAGTTACCCACCATCCGATGTTATTTGGAGCCGTGAAAAAAATTACGGATGAAACGCCGGCCGGAATAAAAATCATGAAGCTTATAAAAAATAACATAAGCCATTATGCAATGCATACAAATCTTGATATAGCTTTCGGAGGCACAAACGACAGGCTCGCCGAAATTATAGGGCTTAAGGATATTGAAATTCTCAGGGCAAGCTGCGAGCAGGACGGGAAAGAAAACGGGCTGGGAAGGATTGGGATTTTGGAAAATGAAACCGGATTTTTTGAATTTTCCCAAATGGTTAAAACCGCCCTTGGCCTTGACAGCATGCGGGTTGTCGGAAACCTTGAAAGAACCGTTAAAAAGATTGCGCTTTGTACGGGAAGCGGATTTGAATTTATGGAAGACGCCGTAAAAAAAGGCGCGGATGTTTATATAACGGCCGATTTGCGCTACCATGAAAGCCAAAAAGCCATAGAAAAAGGCATATGCCTTATTGACGCGACGCACTATGCCAGCGAAAATATTATTGTTCCGGTTATTTCCGGATATATACAGAGAATATGTTTAAATGAAGGGGTGAAAATGGAAGTTTTCAACTCGGAAGTTAACGGGCAGGTATTTAAAGATATTTAGGAGGCCATGCTGATGTCGGATAGAATTAATGTGATTGTAAACGGTAAAGAGATGACGGCCCCAAAGGGCATTACGTTTATGGAGCTTGCAAAACTGGCAGGCGATGATGAAAGGCGCTTTGTAATTGCAAAAAGCGGAAACGAGCTTTATGAACTTCTTTATACTGTTCAGGACAGTATGGACGTTGAATTTTACGACGTTACAAATATAGAGGGCATGCGGGTTTATACCAGGAGCGTTTCAATGCTTATGATAAAAGCGGCCAAGGACGTTTTGGGCGACGACACGCCGATTATAATCGAACATTCAATTAACAATAATTATTACTGCGAAATTAACAAGCCGGGATTCAGGGCGACTCAGGACGCGCTTGATGTAATCAAAAACAGGATGCGGGAAATTGTAGATGAAGATATACCTATTGAAAAATTTGTTATGTCTAGGGATGAAGCAATTGAAACAGCCATGAACAACAATATGCATGACAAAGCCCGGCTTTTCAGATATAGGAGGGCTTCAAATGTAAATTTATATGGGATAGACGGGTTTTTGGATTATTTCTATGGTTATATGGTTCCCAGCGCTGGATATTTGAAAATGTTCGATCTTGTTCCATATGAAAAAGGCTTCCTTCTGAGGTTCCCCAATAAGTCAAACCCGCATCAATATGAAGACTATGCTAATTTTGACAAGGTTTCTTCCGTATTTATGGAACAGCTCGAATGGTGCAACCTTATGAAAGTCAACAATGTTGCCGATCTCAACGACCTTATTGTTAACGGCGGTTTTGGACAGCTTGTGCTTATTAACGAAGCTCTTCATGAAAAGAAAATTGCCCAAATTGCGGACGCTATTCTTGAACGTAAAAATAAAGTTAAAGTTGTGCTTATTGCCGGGCCTTCTTCCTCCGGGAAAACGACGTTTGCACAAAGGCTTTGCGTTCAGCTTAGGGTTAACGGGCTTGTGCCGCACACAATAGGCCTTGACGATTATTTCGTAGAAAGGGGCCTTACTCCGTTGGACGAGGACGGGAAACCCGATTTTGAAGATATAAACGCCCTTGACATAGAGCAGTTTAATAAGGATCTTATGGGTCTTATAAACGGCGAAAAGGTTGAAATACCAAGCTATAATTTTATTTTGGGACAGCGCGAATATAAAGGGCGTTTCCTTCAGCTTGACAAGGACGATATTATAGTTATAGAAGGAATACACGGTCTTAACGACACTTTGACTAAGGACATACCGGACGAAAGCAAGTTCAGGATATTTATAAGCGCCATGACGCAGCTTAATGTGGACGATCACAACAGGATTTCAACTTCCGACAGCCGTCTTATAAGGCGTATTGTAAGGGATCATCAGTTCCGCGGCATTGACGCGGCAAAAACGCTTGAAACATGGCCCAGCGTAAAACGCGGTGAAGAAAGGAACATATTTCCGTTTCAGGAGAATGCCGACGTTATGTTTAATTCGGCTACAATTTATGAGCTGTGCGTTTTAAAGCCGTATATAGAACCTCTGCTTTTTAAGATTGACAAAACTTATCCGCAGTATATAACTGCAAACAGGATTATTAAATTTCTGGATTATTTCCTTGCGGTTGACAGCGGCTGTGTTCCCAATAATTCTATTTTAAAGGAATTTCTCGGCGGCGGCGTCTTTAAAGTTTGACACGGTTTTTGATATATGGTATAGTTTATTCGTGAGTAAGCCAGACGGCCGCCCTAACCTTTACGGCGAAGGGAGGAAAGTCCGGGCTTCACAGAGCAAAGGCGCCGGCTAACGACCGGTGAAGGCGACTTCAAGGAAAGTGCAACAGAAATAAACCGCCATATAATATATGGTAAGGGTGGAAAGGTGGGGTAAAAGCCCACCGCCCCGACGGTAACGCCGGGGGCTCTGTAAACCCCGCCTGAAGCAAGACATATTAAAGCGAATGGGGCTGCTCGTCCCGCTTTGGCAATTGTCGCATGATGATGCTGGCGACAGCATACCAAGATAGATGGCCGTTTAATACAGAACCCGGCTTATAGACTTGCTCACTTAAAAATCCCATGTTTTCATGGGATTTTTTATTTTATAATAATATATTTTATATGTTAGCTTCAGTTTACAAGGGCACATACGGTTTTAACGGACGTCAGCAGTGCAATAGCTGTATTAAAGCCGTTTGCCGTAGGAACTGCTGCGCCTGCCCGTCTTTGCCTTGCTCTTACGCCGCTGACGTCCGTTAAAATTCTCCGACCTTACAAGGAAAAAATTTTTTGCAGTTCAAGGAGGATATGCGCCGGCATAGCTGATCCTATGGCAAGCGTATGCAACACAGAAATGCGGAAAATTTTTCCTTGTGGGGCGTGTGTGCCCTTGTAAACTGAAACTAGCTGTGTTGCAATAATGCACAAACGGGGAAAAATGCACATAATAAATATGCCTGAAATTAAAAGGGTTTTAGGCCGTGGCCGGTATATTTGTGCGCAAATGCACGAGATTGACTGCAACAAAAAAAGTTGACTTTTTGTTAATGTGCCGTTATAGATATGGTCTTATTTAAAACAAAATTAAGGCTTTGACTATATTCACAAAAAAAATAATTATAAATTAAATTTTTTGGCATTATTTTTGCTTTATAACTATATAGAATAAAACTATACATATATAATTTTAAATAAAGTGGGTTTTATTGGTTTTTTTATAGTACACTTGCGCATAGGCAGACTGTTTTTGGTTCCCGTAGTTTTAAATTGGCGCCTCTTTTTAAAAAATACAAAACGGCAGTCAGGCGGGATAATAAATATCGTTTATGTCTGTAAAAACTGTGCGGCGGTTGTACGGGCTTATCGGCATATTAATTTGAGAGGGGTTTTTACTATGAAAAAAATTGAGCAGAACGACAAATTGGAAGTTATAAGCATTTATGATTTGGAAGAATTCAGCATAGGGCATGACGCCGATATGGAAGCTATTACGGGATGTACGGTTGTTTTGGCAAACAAACTTGATAATTTGGTTGCCGGCTCCGACGTTAGGGGCGGCGCTCCGGGAACGAGAAACCTTGATATAATAAGCCCTCTTAATTGTATGGAGTCATGCCAGGCCGTCGTGCTTTCAGGCGGAAGCCTTTTTGGTCTCGGAGCGGCGTCGGGCGTTGAAAAATGCATGGAAGAAAACAACATTGGCCTTCCGTTTGTAAACGTTACTTTGCCCGTCGTATGCCAGGCTATACTTTTTGACCTTGCTATCGGAAGCAAAGATATACGTCCTGATGCGCAAATGGGATATAGGGCATGCTTAAATGCTTTAAAGAGGGAAAAACACAATGATGGAAATGTCGGAGCAGGCGTGGGGGCTACTGTGGGAAAAATAAGTTCGCCGGAACAGATGATGAAAAGCGGGCTTGGCACATACTGCTATAAGAGGGGAGATTTGTTTGTAGGAGCAGTCGTAGCCTGCAATGCGATAGGAGATGTTGTTGATCCCGACACACAGGAAATAATAGCGGGAGCCCTTGGAAGGGATTTAAAATCTTTCCTTGATACTGAAAAATTCATAGGCGAAAACATTACAACCGAGGATTTCTATATGGGAAACACTACAATAGGATGCGTAATTACAAATGCGCAGCTCACAAGGCCTCAGGCGCATAAAATAGCCGCATGGTCGCACGACGGGATTGCTCGTGCGGTACGTCCTACGCATACAATGTCCGACGGGGATACGATGTTCTGCATGTCGACAAACGAGGTGCCTGTTGCAATGAATCTTGTCGGCACATTGGCCGTTAAAGCAGTTGAGAACGCGATTGCCAGCGCCGTTAGGAACGCCGAAACATTGGGCGGATTTAAAAGCCGTAAAGAAATTTTCGGAAAATAATTTAATCTGCGGCAAGCGGAGCGTTTCTGCTGGGAAGTGCGGCAGGACGGCATAATATATGCTGCTGTCGATTAAAAATTATACATATATAACTTGTATTGAAATAAATGTCCGCTGAAAAATAAAAATGCGGGAAAAACAGAAAGGCTGTCTTTGCATATTTGCATAGGCAGCTTTTTTATTGCGGCTTGTAAACTGATAATTTTATGAATATACAGTTAGGCTTTTTGTTTAAGGAGTTGGTTTCGGCACGCAATATAAATGTTTTTATAATTTAATACTGTATATTATGCTGTTGCAGCACAAACTTCATATGAGTTTAATCCCTTATATAAGAATTCGGCAAGTTGCGAAACGCCTGTTAATGCAGGAGGTATATGCGCAATTTTAATACGGGCATTAATAAATGCCGAAATAATGCCGCGGGCGGTAATAATATATTTCTGACGTTCATATTATTTATTAAACAAACGGTTTCAGGGGAATACATATGCGGGCAACAAACAGGTTTTTACGCTGTATAACAGAATATATCATTTTATTTTTTGTATACGGAGGCATATATTTTTTGATCGAATGTATATGGAAACGGGAAATATCTGATATACGCATGTTCATGCTCGGCGGAGGAATTTCGGTATTTCTCGGGCTTTTAAATAATATATTCGATTATGACACGGATTTCCTGCTTCAGTGCTTTATGGGCATGATGATTGTCGTGCTGGCGGAAAGCATACTGGGGTACAGATGGAATGTTGTAGAAGGACTTGGTATTTGGGATTATAATGATTTAAGGTTCAGCGGGGTTGACGGGCAGGTAAACCTGTATTTCGCTTTGGCGTGGTTTTTCCTGTCGGGAATACTGATAATTTTAGACGATGCGATTAATTATTACATTTTGGGATTTAAACCCGATACGCCGCCGTATTATTGCGCCCTTGGACATCTGTTGTTTAAAATGAAACCGAAAAAATGCCGCAAGGGAAGTTATTAGGTGGAATTATTAACTTTTGGGACGATTAAGTATATGAATAATATAATTTCTCAAAGGAAACAATGAGGCGTAATATTTACGAAAGGTATCTTAAATTTACAATGGAGTACACGCTCAATATGGTAAATTTTTCCGTTCTTTGTCGTTGGAAATATTTGGCCTACCCTTTGAGAAATGTTCCGTATTGTGATTCCAACACGGTTTATATGATTGTTTACGGGTAAGCCCGTATATTTTTCGCATTGAACGACAAAAATTTCTCAATGTGGAGTTGAGGAAGGCATTAACGGTTTTAAGAACAATAAAAAACAGGCGCGCGCCTACGAAGAGGGATAAAATGCTTTTGGCGCGGCTATAATGCGCTTATACGTTTCTAAACCGTAAATGCCGTTTTAAACTGAACGTAACTGCTCGATAAACTGAATTCAGCAAATTTGTATGGCTGTATGAGATAGCGCCATAATTCGATTAAAAAATCAATTGTCGGCTGCTACAGTAAGTTTGGGAGTTTTGACTGCCAGTACCGCTTGAAACGATTATACAAGTCTTTGCAGAACGGTTGTTTATTTGACGGAAATTTTGTAAATTATGAGTTGTCAAAATATAAAAATATTTTGTAAAATGATTATTTTGGTTTTACATTTTTTAGTTTTATATCAGACAAAGTATTCTCTTCCACCGTTCCCGTATAGATCTCGGGGAGGTCCGGAGCGCATTCCCTCCATTCGGGAGGTATCGGGAAGTTTGTAAGTTTGCCTTTCCATAATCCGCCGTCAGGATTGATAATCCCCTCAAAAGTCCAGCCTTCTTCCGCCGTGAAAGTTCCTTCCTTCCCCTTTACAGGACTCCATGTTCCCGTAAAAGTACCGTTTACGTTTGTTCCGTGAGATTTTACGGATACAGCCGTTTCTTTTAAGGGGATTCCCCAAATACAAATAAACAAGACAACAGGTATGAAAATGTAAACGAAGTATTTTACGGGCCGCTTTCCTTTTTTCATTTTATCAACTCCTTTGCCGTTAAATCATACAATTACAAGAGCAAATATCAAAACGCGGAATACAAAATCAACTTAACATTTTAATTTTTTAAAGAAGCGTTGTTTTATATTTGTAAAAAATCCGATTTATATTTTTATTTATTTTATCATAATTTCATGTTCTGATCAACTAAAGGCTGAATTTATTAAGACGCGGCATGCGCGAAAGTGAAAATGGGTTTTCAGTTATTTGTTTGACACTTTTAAATAATAATTGTAAAATATAATGAATAAACCAAAAGGCGCCCGGGATATGGCCGGGATAATAGGGAAGTTGGGTTAAAATCCCACGCGGTGCCGCCGCCGTAACTGCGTTGCCTGACATTTATGCCACTGTTTTTAACGGGAAGGCTTGCCGGGCGTTAAAGCATAAGCCGGAAGACCTGCCTTTTAACGGTTTGTTATGCGCTTAACGGGGCATTGGGCGCATGGCGTATTATTATTTTTCCGCGCCTTTTTTCTTTTAGGAAAAGGGCTTTGTTTATATAGCCCTAAAATTTGCAAAGGGGAAATATAATGAAAAAAGCTATACTTGTTGTAAGCTTTGGTACAAGCTACAAAGATACGTTTAAAAAAAATATAGCTGTCGTTGAAGACAGAATCAGGAAAGAGTACGGAGAATATGAAGTAAGAAGGGCGTTTACAAGCGGTATGATTATAAAAAGCCTTGCCGAAAAAGGTTTTTATGTAGACGATGTGCCTTTGGCCCTTAAAAAGCTGGAAAAGGACGGGTACGACGAGGTTTATATTGCGCCGACGCATATAATAGCGGGGGACGAATATGAAAAAGCGGCGGCTCTTTCCGAAGAATATAAAGACAGGTTCAAAGTTTTGAAAACAGGCCGTCCCCTTATATATTCTACGGACGATATGGAGCGGATTATTTCCGTTTTGATGAAAGAGATTAATATAGATAAAGAGTCGGCTCTTGTGTTTATGGGGCACGGCACGGAACATTATGTGAATACGGTTTACGGCGCGCTTGACTATATGTTCAAGGAGAAAGGATATGTAAATGTTTTTGTGGGCGCTGTAGAGGCGTATCCGAGTTTAGACAATGTAATCGGCCTTGTAAAGAAAGCGGGATATAAAAAGGCTGTTTTAACTCCGTTTATGCTTGTTGCGGGCGACCATGCGAACAACGATATGGCAGGCGATGAAAACAGCTGGAAAAGCGCGTTTACAGAAAACGGCATAAAAACCGACGTTATAATGAAAGGTCTTGGAGAATACGCGGGAATACAGGAACTGTACATAAAGCATATTAAAATGTATTTGGGAATATAGGTGGCATAATGCCTTTTGAATATTATATAACTAAAAACAATAAATCATACCGCTGCGGATATACAACGGGAAGCTGCGCGGTTATGGCGGCAAAAGCCGCTTTGGAATATCTTTTTACGGGCATAACGCCGGAATATTCAGGTTATACGACGCCGAAAGGAATATATGTGTCGGCTGGCGTTTCGGATCTGAAGATTGAAAACGGCGCGGTTTCGTGCTGCGTTATTAAAGACGGCGGAGATGACATTGACGTTACGGACGGATTAAAAATATACGCTTCCGTAAGAAAAATTGAAAACGGTATTTCGATAGACGGAGGGGAAGGCGTTGGACGGGTTACAAGAAAAGGCCTTGACTGCGAGGTCGGAGCAGCGGCCATTAATTCCGTTCCAAGAAGGCTGTTAAAAGAGGAAACTGAGGAAATTTGCAGGAAGTACGGATATACGGGAGGGATTGAAATTATAATTTCGGTTCCGAACGGAAGGGAAGCGGCAGAGAAAACATTTAATCCCAGGCTGGGTATAGAAGGCGGGATCTCAATAATAGGTACCAGCGGGATTGTGGAGCCGATGAGCACAAGGGCGATAATAGATACCATAGGCGCCGAGCTGAAGGTTATGAAAGGAAGCGGTGCGGAAGGATTTATTGCGGTTCCCGGAAATTACGGCGAAAATTTCATAAAAGGGATAAAAGGTCTTGAAGGGGCCGAAACTGTAAAATTTTCAAATTACGTTGGCGAGCTTTTGGATTTTGCCGCTGAATATAAATTTAAAAATGTTTTGCTTGCGGGACACATAGGGAAATTTGTAAAGCTTGCGGGCGGTATTATGAATACGCACAGCAGTTTTGCAGACTGCCGTATGGAGATACTTGCGGCGCATACGGCTTTATACCGAGGCGCCGATGTCTGCCGTGAAATTATGGCATGCACGACGACGGACGAGGCTTTGGAATTGCTTGAAAAATACGGAGTTTTCCATCAGATTATGGACAGCGTGGCAGGAAAAGCGGAATATTACGTTAATATGAGGACGCGCGGGTTTGTTTCGTGCGGCGTTATAATTTACAGCGATAAGCGCGGACTGCTTTCGGCCGGGAAAAACGGGAAAAAGCTTGTCGGCGAATTTGGAGGGGAAATATGATTAAAGGAAAGCTTTACGGAGTTGGAGTCGGGCCGGGAAGCGCGGATCTCCTTACTCTCAGGGCGGTTAAAATAATCGGTAGAACAAAGTGTTTAGCCGTTCCGAAAACAAAGGGTGAAAAAAACGCTGCGCTTGATATTGTTAAAGGAATCGTCAATACGGACGGAAAAGAAATATTATATATGGATTTTCCGATGACTGCCGATAAAGCCGTTTTAGACGGCTCGTACAGGGAAAAAGCCGTTATGATAGAAAGTATACTGGATAAAGGCGAGGACGTATGTTTTATAACCCTCGGCGACGTTTCCATATATTCGACGTTTTCATATATAGAACCGTTAATAAGGGAAAAAGGATTTGAAACGGAAATATGTCCCGGCGTGCCGAGCTTTTGCGCCGTAGGGGCAAGCCTTAACACAAGCCTTACCGTAAAAAACGAGCCGCTTCACATAATACCGGCGGCGTACGGAGGAATTGAACGTTTAATGGGGCTTAACGGCACTAAAGTTTTTATGAAAGCGGGAAAACATGTTGAAGAAATATTTAAGTGCGCGGAAGCTAAGGGATTTAAAGCGATGGGAATTGAAAACTGTACTATGGGGAACGAAAGGAAGGTTTTTGAAAATGCCGAAAGTTTCGGATATTTCACCACGATAGTTGTTAAGGGGGAATAATCATGGTTCATTTTGTCGGGGCGGGAAGCGGAGCAAAAGACCTTATAACCGTAAGAGGAAAAGAACTGATAGAAAAAGCCGACGTTATAATATATGCGGGGAGCCTTGTAAACAAAGAGCTTCTCGAATACAGGAAAACCGAAAGCGAAGTATTTAACAGTGCGGAAATGACCCTTGAGGAAGTTATCGGCGTTATTAAAAAGGCCGAAAGCAGAGGCAAAACTACAGTAAGGCTGCACACGGGGGACATGTCGATTTACGGCGCCGTAAAGGAACAGTACGATGAACTTGAGAGGCTTGGAATAGAATATGACGTTTGCCCCGGAGTAAGTTCGTTTTTGGCCGCGGCGGCGTCATTAGGAATAGAATATACCCTGCCGGGAATTTCCCAGTCTGTTATTATTACAAGAATGGAAGGGCGTACTCCCGTGCCGGAAAAGGAAAAAATCGAAACTTTCGCCGCGCATAATGCCACAATGGTTATTTTTTTAAGCGCCGGAATGACAAAAGAGCTTTCGCAAAGGCTTATAGAAGGCGGCTATAGCTATGATACGCCTTGCGCGATTGTATATAAGGCAACGTGGGAGGATGAAAAAAAGGTTATATGTACGGTAGGAACTCTTTCACAAACCGCCGAAAGGGAGAAAATAAATAAAACTGCTCTTATTATAGTAGGCGAGATTATAAACGGCGCATATGAACGCTCTAAATTGTACGATCCATCGTTTACAACGGGTTTCAGGCAGGGGAACGGAAATGGTTAACGTCATAAGCTTTACTTATAATGGTCATTGTCTTAACAGAAAGCTTTGCTCTGTTTTTGATACTTTCCGGAAATTTGAATTTGACGGCTCGTTTAAGACGGGTGATTTTGCGAAAAAATCGTTTGAAGAAGGCAGTCCGATGGTTTTTATAGGAGCGGCGGGGATAGCCGTTAGGGCGGCGGCGCCTTTTATTAAGGACAAGATGCATGATCCCGCCGTTATTGTGATTGATGAAAAAGGGCGGTATGTTATACCGTTGTTAAGCGGCCATGTGGGCGGCGGCAATAAGCTTGCCGTAACGATAGCCGATGCGTTGGGGGCGGTTCCTGTTTTAACTACTGCAACGGACGTCAACGGCTTATTTGCAGTGGATGTTTTTGCAGCGGAAAACGGTTTGGTTATAAAGGAAAGGGAATTGGCCAAGAAAATTTCATCCCTTATTCTGAAAGGTGAAAAAATACCTTTTGTAACAAGGCTTGAAGTATCTGGCGGTATTCCTAAGGAAATAAACTTATATTCCCCGGGAAATGACAATGGGACGGGATTTGTTATTTCCCCTTTTAAAGAAAATCCTTTTTTGAATACGCTCCATTTAATTCCGAAAAACGCGGCGGTCGGCATAGGATGCCGGAGGGGCGCAAGCGTTTATGATATAGAAAAAGCCGTATTTTCCGCGCTTGAAAGAAGTAACATCGACTTTTTGGCAGTTAAAAATATAGCGACCATAGATATAAAAAAAGATGAAAACGGCCTGCTTGAATTTTGCGGAAAATATGATATAAAACCCGTATTCTACAGCGCGGAAGAATTGAAAAATGCTGAGGGCGTTTTCTCCCATTCCGATTTTGTACAGGAAAAAACGGGAGTCGGCAATGTCTGCGAGAGAAGCGCGGTTTTATGCGAAGGTAATATCGTTGCGGGAAAAAGCGTTTTAAACGGCGTTACCACTGCAATTTCAATGAAAGGGGGCTCGGTTTGTTTTGAATAAGCTGTATGTTGTGGGGATTGGCCCGGGAAGTTTTGAAGATATGACGATACGGGCTTTAAACGTATTGAACGGGTGCGATGTAATTATAGGATATACCGTTTATGTGGAGCTTGTCAGGAAGTATTTTAAGGACGCCGAATTTTTGTCAACGCCTATGAGAAAGGAAAAAGAAAGATGTATTATGGCTTTGGAACAAGCCGCCAAAGGGCGAAGAACGGCAGTCATATGCAGCGGCGACGCCGGGGTGTACGGCATGGCGGGGCTTGTATTGGAGCTTGGAAAAGGATATCCGAACGTTGAAATTGAAGTGGTAAGCGGGATTACGGCGGCTTTAAGCGGAGGGGCTTTGCTTGGGGCGCCTCTGACACACGATTTTGCCGTTATAAGCTTAAGCGATTTGCTTACAAGCTGGGAAACAATAGAAAACAGGCTTAAAGCGGCGGCTGAAGGCGATTTTGCAGTATGCATATATAATCCTTCAAGCAAAAAAAGGGAAGGATATTTAAAAAAGGCCTGTGATATTATGCTGAAATATAAGGACGGCAGTACCGTGTGCGCCGCTGTCAGGAACATAGGACGCGAAGGCGTCGAAAAGCATATTTTAACCCTCAACGAACTCAGGGAGTATAAGGCGGATATGTTTACAACCGTTTTTATTGGCAGCAGTGAAACAAAGGAAATAAACGGTTTTGTAGTTACTCCGAGAGGGTACTCTTTATAAAGGGGAATTTTATGGGAAATATATTATTGTTTGCCGGCACAAGTGAAGGCCGTGAAACGGCGGAATTTTTAAACTGCATGCGCATAAGTTTCAAAATATATGTCGCTACGGAATACGGAAAGGAAATTATGCCTGAAATGGAATACGGGACGGTTTCAGCCGGACGGCTTGACAAGGAAGGCATAAAGCGGGAAATTTTAAATGAAAAGCCATATTTTGTGATAGATGCGACACATCCTTTTGCAAAAGAAGCGTCCGAAAATATACGGGAGGCATGTTCGGAACTTAACGCCGAATATATACGCCTTATACGAGGATATGACAATTTGGGGCGCGAAGGCATAGTTTATACGGAAAATACAGAAGAAGCAGTCGGGTACCTTAAAAATACCGACGGACGCGTATTTATCACAACAGGCAGTAAAGATCTGCCTTTGCTTTCGGCTGTTCCCGGGTTTCGTGAAAGGTTTGTCATAAGGATACTGCCGGAGCCGGAAAACCTTTCAAAAGCTTTGGGGCTTGGGTTTAAGGCCGAAAACATAATATGCATGCAGGGGCCGTTTTCAAAGGAAATTAACAGCGCCGTTATGAAACAGTATAACATTAAATATATGCTTACAAAAGAAACGTCGGGGCGCGGCGGGTACAATGAAAAAATCGAGGCTTGCAAAGACGCGGCTGTAACGCCTATTGTAATAGGAAGGCCGCGTGAGAGCGGATATTCGATAGAGGAAGTTAGAGAAATAATCGAAAAAAGGTTTCGCAAAGCAGACGGCGGGAAGAAAATAAATATAATAGGCGCCGGATGCGGAAACGCCCGCCTTCTTACAGTTGAAGCGCGGGACGCGGTTAAAAGGAGCGGGCTTATAATAGGCAGCCGACGCATTTTAAAAGACTTGGGCGCGTATAAAAAAAATTATGCGGAGGCCTATAAATCCGACGATATTTTAAATATAATCAAAAACAGCATGTGCGAAGAAATATCGGTGCTGTTTTCTGGCGATACCGGTTTTTTCAGCGGAGCGAAAGAACTTGCCCGCCGGCTTGAAGGATTTTGCGTTTCGTATTTTTGCGGTATTTCGTCGTTCGTATATTTTATGGACAAAATGGGAAAAAGCTACGAGGGGACAAAGACTGTAAGCCTTCACGGCAGGGAAACGGATTTTGTAAACGAAGTTTATGAAAACGGACGCGTTTTTATTCTCCTCGGGGGCAGGAACACGGCGGAATATGTATGCGGGAAGCTTGCCGAATACGGACTTGGTAAAGTTAAAATTTACGTTGGGGAAAACCTTTCATATACTAATGAAAAAATAACCGAAGGCACGGCGGAAAGCCTTAAAAATATGAGTTTTGAACCGTTGAGCGTTATGCTTGCGGAAAATACGGGTTTTAAATCAAGGCATATGTGTATAGACGACGGAAGTTTTATACGCGGCGAAGCGCCTATGACTAAAAGCGAGGTAAGGGCGGTGTCCGTTGCCAAACTTAAACTGCGGAAGGACTCGGTGCTGTATGATATAGGCGCCGGAACCGGAAGCGTAAGCGTTGAGGCCGCCCCATTCTGCTGGAAAGTTTTTGCAGTTGAAAAAAATCAGGAAGCTTTAAGCCTGATTGAAAGAAATTCTAAGCTTTTTTCAGTTTCAAATATTGAGATTGCCGCAGGAGAAGCCCCGGAAGCGATTAAACTGCTGCCGCCGCCTACCCATGTGTTTATAGGAGGAAGCGGCGGGAACATTGAGAAAATAATATCGGAAGCGTTGAATAAAAACAACCGCGCAAGATTTGTTGTCAATGCCGTTACTATTGAAACATTGTCGGCTGTTTTAAACTGTGTGGAAAAATTCAGTTTAATTGAAGAGGAAATATTGCAGATTAATGTTTCAAAGGCAAGGAAAGCCGGGAAAAGCCGTCTTATGAAAGCAAATAATCCGGTTTATATAATTTCGTTTGAAGGGGGAGGGGCAAATGAACAGGATACTTTTGGCGGCGCCTAAAAGCGGCAGCGGAAAGACGTTTATAACATGCGGCATAATACAGGCCATTATGAATAAGAAACTTAAAGTAAGCGCTTTTAAATGCGGCCCGGATTATATCGATCCAATGTTCCATGCAAAAATACTCGGCACTAAAACCGGAAATCTTGACACATACTTTTGCGATGACGACACGGTTAATTACATATTAAACGACAGTTCAAAGGGGTGCGATATAGCGGTAATAGAGGGCGTTATGGGATATTACGACGGTATGGGGGGAATAAGCGACAAGGCTTCTACATATGATGTGGCGCGCGCAACCGGAACGCCCGTTGTGCTGATTGTGGACTGCCGCGGGATGAGCCTTTCCATAGTGCCCATTATAAAAGGCCTTATGGATTATAAGGAAAACAGTTTTATTTCCGGCGTTATACTTAACAGAACCACTTACCATATGTACGCACGTCTTAAAGGCGTTATAGAAGAAAGCCTCGGAATAAAAGTTTTCGGATATATTCCGGATGTGAGGGAATTTACCATTGAAAGCAGGCATTTAGGGCTTATAATGCCGCATGAGATTAAAAATCTCAAAGAAAAGATAGATTCTATGGCTAAAAGGCTTGTTGAAACAGTGGATATCAACGGCATAATAAAAACTGCCGAAACGGCAAAAGACATGCCTTTTTCACCGCCGCATATACCGAAACTTGATAAAAAAGTGAGGATCGGCGTTGCAATGGATAATGTATTTTGTTTTTACTACAACGAAAACCTGACGATTATGGAAAAAATGGGGGCGGAGATTGTTCCTTTTTCTCCTCTTATGGACAAAGCCATGCCGGACGGGCTGGACGGGGTTATATTCGGCGGTGGGTACCCCGAACTTTTTTCTAAAGAACTTTCGGAAAACAGGCATATGCTTAAAAGCGTTAAGGAAACCCTTGAAGGCGGAACGCCCGTGTTTGCCGAATGCGGCGGATTTATGTACCTTTCCGATATGCTTGAGAGTGCAAGGGGCATTAATTATAACATGGCTGGATTTATAAAAGGGCACTGCTATAAAACCGAGCAGCTTAACCGTTTTGGATATGCTGAAATAAGAATTGAAAGGCCGTCTATTTTCGGAAGTGAAAAAACCGTTTTTAAAGGGCATGAATTTCATTATTGGGACAGCACGAATAACGGGGACGGAGCAGTTGCCGTGAAGCCTATGAGCGAAAAAAGCTGGAACTGTGCGCATGCGGGGGAAAACATGTTTGCCGGATTTCCGCATTTATATTTTTACAGCAATATTAAAGCCGTGTATAACTTTTTAAAAAAGTGTGGTGAAAGAAATGGAAATTCCGTGCTTTAAAGAAATACGCCCTTCCGACAGGAAGGAAATGGAGAAGGCCGCAAAAAGATGGGCGAATATTGCAAAGCCTATATATGGGCTTGGAAAACTTGAGGACGCCGTCATAAAAATTGCCGGTATAAGCGGCGCCGAAAGCGTCCGTGCAGATAAACCGGCGCTTGTGGTGATGTGCGGGGATCACGGCGTTGTTGCGGAAGGAGTGACTCAGACCGGCATGGAAGTTACTGCTTTGGTTACGGCAAATTTTGAAAAAGGGAAAACCAGCGCGTCCATAATGGCGGAAGTATGCGGGGCCGATGTTTTTGCCGTTGATATAGGCATAAACGGCGATTTTTGTTACGGACATGAACTTCTTCCCGGAAAAGTATGCGGCAGGAAAATTGCCAAGGGATCTAATAATATAGCCGTTACTGACGCAATGGATTTTGACAACTGCATAAAAGCCGTTATGTGCGGCATAGATATTGCGGGGGAACTGAAATCGAGAGGATACAACGTCATAGCCGCGGGCGAAATGGGTATCGGCAATACTACTTCGGCCAGTGCAATAGCCGCCGTTCTACTGCATAAAAGCGCTTCGGAAACAACGGGGAAAGGGGCCGGGCTTTCAAATCCCGTGTTTTTAAAAAAGATTGAAACGGTTAACAGGATAATCGGCAGGTTCCGCAAAAATTACGGCGATAATTTCAACGGGCTTGACGTCCTCAAATCTGTAGGCGGATATGATATTGCGGGAATGGCGGGATTGTTTCTTGGCGGCGGCATACATAAAATACCGGTTGTTGCCGACGGCTTTATTTCGGCGGCGGCGGCGATGTGTGCGGTTAACATTAATCCTGCCGTTAAGGATTATATGTTTGCGTCGCATATTTCAAAGGAGCCCTTCGGAAACGAAATACTTTCGCATATCGGGCTTGAGCCTTATATTGACTGCGGTATGGGTCTGGGAGAAGGTACGGGAGCTTTAGCGGCAATTCCGCTTTTTAATATGGCGGCGGAAGTTTATAATAAAATGATTACGTTCGGCGATCTGGATATGGAAAGTTATGTTGACTATGAAGGGGAAAGAAAATAATGGTTACATTTGTAATCGGCGGCAGCGGAAGCGGCAAATCGGAATTTGCCGAAAGTATCCTTGACGGATATAAAGGAAGGAAATATTATATAGCCACGATGAAAATTTATGACCATGAAATGGAGGAAAAAGCCGCGCGGCACAGGTACAACCGACGCGGAAGAAATTTTGAAACCATAGAATGTCCGCTGGACATAAGCGGCGTTAATATATCAGGCGGGGCTGTTTTAATCGAGTGTCTAACAAACCTTGCGGCAAACGAGCTGTTTTTAAACGGGCTCAGTTCCGACATGGTTTTTGAAAATATAAAAAACGGTATTGAAAGGCTTTGCCGACAGGCTTGTGAAACAGTTATCGTTTCAGGAGACGTATTTGAAGGCGGAGCGGCATATGGTACGGAAACAAAGGAATATATGGAAGTTTTAGGGAAAATAAACGGTTTTTGTGCGTCAATGAGCGATATGGTTATAGAAGTTGTTTATTCAATACCTATATACCACAAATATCCGACAGATACAGACGATATGTTTAATAAAGGACCGTATTTATAAACTGATTTTTTATGTCCTGCCGGATATATTCGATTTACGGCGCCGGGCGGTATTTTGAAGGCTCATAAGGCATGCAAACTGAAAGCAAAATTATGAAACCCAGAAAAAATTACGTCCGATTATTATACTGCCGTAAACCGAAAATCGTCATCTGGATATGAATTAAGTTCTGCCGAAATTTAAGAAATAAGGGTGGTATACAGTGGAACCGATAATTATCGCTTTTGCAATGTATTCAAAGATACCCGTTCCGAATGTGGAATGGAGCGATAAAAATATGAGGTATGCCCTTTCGTTTTTACCGCTTATAGGAATTGTTACGGGCATCGGATTTTATATATTATACTATATATGTACCTCTCTGGAATTTGCGGGGACGCTTAAAGGCGCCATACTTACGGCAGTTCCCATACTTATTACGGGAGGAATACATGCCGACGGCTATATTGACACTGTCGATGCGTATTTAAGCTTTGCCGAAAGGGAAAAGAGGCTTGAGATACTAAAAGATCCGCATGTCGGCGCTTTTGCGGTTATATATGCTATATTATATTTTATGCTTTATGCGGGATTTGCCTCCGAGATTGGAACTAGCGGGATTCATATGGTATGCGCCGGTTTTGTTACGAGCCGTTCTTTAAGCGGAATAGGGGCGTTGACTGTAAAAAAGGCAAAATCAAACGGGCTACTTCATGGATTTACCGAAAAAGCCGTTAAAAATAAGAGCGTTTTGATATTGTCGTTTTTTTTTATTGCTTCGGCGGGATATGTAATGTTTTTCAGCGTATTAAACGGCGCGGCTCTTCTGATTGTTTCGGCGGCCGTATTTTTATACTACCGAAATTTTGCGGTTAAGAATTTCGGAGGCGCTACGGGCGATTTAGCCGGGTATTTCCTTCAGATTTACGAGTTGTCGGTGTTGATAGTGGCTGTAGTTTTGGAGAAAGCGGCGGTATAAATGGTTTTTATAATAGGAGGAGCTTTCCAAGGAAAGCTTGATTTTGTCTTAAAAGAATATAATATTGCAAAAAACGATATATTTTTTGCGGGAAAAGGAGAAATTTTACCTGATCGGGAGATTATATGCGGTTTTCACATGCTTGTAAAGGACTGGCTTATAAACGGACTTGACCCCATAAACGAAACGATTCGCCTTATTGAAAATGGGAATATAAATATAATTATATCTGATGAAATAGGCGGCGGGATTGTGCCTGTTGATGCGTTTGAGAGGAAATGGCGCGAGGAAACCGGAAAATGCTCCTGTGCCGTAGCTAAAAAAGCCGGGCGCGTAATAAGGATATATGCCGGAATACCGCAGGTGATTAAATGAAGGTTATATTAATACGCCATTTTGCCACAAAAGGCAATTTGGAAAAGAGATATGTGGGAATAACTGACGAAGACATATTGGAAGCGTCGGCAAAAGACTATCCTGAATGCGGCGTTGTTTTTTCAAGCCCTCTAAAAAGATGCGTGCAGACGGCAAAAGCCATTTACGGATGCAGCCCTGTCATACACACTGGTTTGAGTGAAACGGATTTCGGAAAGTTTGAATATAGGAATTTTGAAGAACTGAAAAACGACTCTTACTATAAAAGATGGATTGAAAGCGGCGGAAAACTGCCTTTTCCGGATGGCGAAAGCATGGAGGAGTTTTCCGTCAGGACTGTTCGGGCGTTTTATGAATGTATCAGGGCGGCGGAAAATATGAAAGAAAAACGCGCGGCTTTTGTAATGCACGGCGGCAGTATAATGGCTGTTTTAAGCACTTTTACGGGCCGCTGTTTTTATAATTTCCATGTAAAAAACGGCGGCGGGTATATATGCGGGTTTGAAAACGGCCGCCTGAGTATAACGGGGGAAATAAATGTATAGTTTTATATTGCCGCTTGCGGCCGGTTATGCGCTTGACTTAATATTTGGGGATCCGCGGAACATACCGCACCCCGTATGTGCAATCGGATACGCCGTAAGCAAAAGCGAAAAGTTTATAAGAAGGATATTTCCCAAAACGGCGGCAGGAGAAAAAGCCGGCGGGGCGGCTCTTGCCGTTTGGATTGTTTTTCTCAGCGGGGCGGCGCCTTTTATAATACTGTATGCCGCGGAACAAATAAGCGTATATTTAAAGCTTGCGGCTGAAAGCGTTATGTGCTGGCAGTGCCTTGCGGCCAAATCGCTTAGGGATGAAAGCATGAAGGTTTATAAAGCCCTTGAAACGGGGGATATAGAGGCCTCAAGGAAAGCCGTTTCAATGATTGTAGGACGGGACACGGCTGAATTGGACTTTGACGGCGTGAGAAAGGCCGCCGTTGAAACGGTTGCCGAAAACGCTTCCGACGGCGTTGCCGCGCCTGCAATTTTTATGGCGATTGGCGGCGGGGTCGGCGGATTTATATATAAGGCGGTGAACACAATGGATTCTATGGTAGGCTATAAAAATGAAAAATATATAAATTTCGGAAAAGCCGCGGCTAAGGCCGACGATATTTTTAACTTCCTTCCGTCAAGGATTACGGCCGTACTGATGATTGTTTCAGCCGCTTTGCTCGGATACGACTGGAAAAATGCTTTCAGAATATTCAAAAGGGACAGGCTTAAACATGCAAGCCCTAATTCGGCGCAGACAGAGTCTGTATGCGCCGGGGCTTTGGGCGTGCGGCTTGCAGGCGACGCATGGTACTTCGGAAAGCTGTATAAAAAAGATTTTTTGGGAGATCCGTACAGGAAGATTGAAAATGAAGATATAATAAGGGCGAACCGCCTTATGTACACTGCCGTTTTTCTGCTTATGGTTTTGATTTCGGCGGTTTACGCCGTATTGGGGGTTAATTATGCATAAGCACGGGGGAGATATATACGGAAACAAAAATGTAATAGATTTTTCGGCAAATATTAATCCTTTGGGAATGCCCGAAGCCGTTAAAAAAGCGGCCTTAAACGCCGTATGCAAATCAACGGCATATCCTGACGCCGAATACAGGGAACTTCTGAAAGCAGTTTCGGCTATGGAAGGCGTTGAAAAGGGAAATATTATTTGCGGATGCGGCGCGGCTGAGCTTGTATTTGCCGCCGTTTATGCCATAAGGCCCAAAAATGCCCTGCTTGTCGTACCGGGGTTCGAGGAGTACAGGCAGGCTTTAAACGCCGTCGGATGCAGTATAGAAAATTATTATCTGAAAGAAGAAAACGGATTTATGCCGGATGAAGAAATACTGGAATTTATAAACGGCCGCACTGATATGGTTTTTATATGCAATCCAAATAATCCGACGGGTACGGTATTTACAAAAGAACTTCTTTTGAAAATAATCGACAGGTGCAGGGAGCACGATGTTTTGGCCGTGGTAGACGAATGTTTTAATAACTTTATGGAAAACGGGGAAGATTACACGGTTAAAGGCGAAAGCGGCGTGCTTGTCCTCAAAGCCTTTACGAAAATGTACGGTATGGCAGGACTTAGGCTCGGTTACGGAATAACGGACGACCGTTCCCTTCTGTTGTCCATGCGAAACTGTATACAGCCATGGAGCGTGTCGACAGTGGCTCATGACGCGGGACTGGCGGCATGCGCATGCACAGGGTTTGCAGATGCGGCAAGGAAAATTATATCTGAAGAAAAAAAATATCTGCTTGGAAATATTGTTTCCCTTGCTGAAAAAATATATGGAAGCGGCGGAAATTTTATTTTTTTCAAAGCTGAACCGGGATTATATGGCAAATTAATGGAAAAAGGGATAATGATTAGGGACTGTAAAAATTTTACCGGCCTTAAGGAAGGGTATTACAGGATTGCCGTTAAAAACAGGGAGGACAACGAAAAACTTATATCTGCATGGAAGGAAGTGGCTAAAGGCTGACATGGCAAAAGCAATAATGGTTCAGGGAACTATGAGCAATTCGGGCAAAAGTTTTATTACGGCGGGGCTTTTACGGGTTTTTGTGCAGGACGGATTTAAAGCCGCGCCGTTTAAAAGCCAGAATATGGCGCTTAATTCATATATTACCGAGGATGGAAAAGAAATGGGAAGGGCTCAGGTTATGCAGGCGGAAGCCGCGGGAATAAAGCCTGACGTGCGCATGAACCCAATACTTTTAAAGCCTACTACGGACGTCGGCTCACAGGTAATCGTAAACGGAGTTTCACGCGGAAATATGAAAGCGTCCGATTATTTTAAATATAAAACGAAGTTAAAAAAAGATATAATGGACGCGTACAAAAGTTTGGCGGAGCACAATGACATAATTGTTATCGAAGGGGCCGGAAGCCCGGCTGAAATAAACTTAAAAAACGACGACATAGTAAATATGGGGATGGCTGAAATGGCGGACTGTCCCGTACTTTTGGCAGGCGATATTGACAGAGGGGGGGTTTTCGCCCAACTTTACGGAACCGTCATGCTTCTGGAGGAACGGGAGCGTATGCGGATTAAAGGCGTTATTATAAATAAGTTTAGAGGGGACAGGCGCATACTTGAACCGGGGCTTAAAATGCTTGAAGATAAAATAAATATACCTGTTGCCGGCGTACTTCCGTTTATAAATGTGGATATTGACGACGAGGACAGTTTAAGCCCGGCGTTTGAAAAAAATGAAGCCGGAGAGATTGACATAGCCGTTATACGGCTGCCTAAAATAAGCAATTTCACTGATTTTAATGTATTCGGCTATATGGAAAACGTTTCGGTTCGATATGTAAGCAAAGCAAAGGATCTTAAAACGCCCGATATTATAATGCTGCCCGGAAGCAAAAATACAATTTCCGATTTGAAATGGCTTAGGGAAAACGGGATTGAAAACGCAGTGCTGAGGGCATATAGAAATGGAACCCCTGTTTTCGGAATTTGCGGGGGATACCAGATGCTTGGTGAAAAGATAAGCGACCCTTACAATGTTGAAGGCGGCGGGAGCATTAATGCAATGGGTTTGCTTCCTGTTGAAACGGTTTTTGCAAATGAAAAGAAAACAAAACAGGTACAGGGCCGCTTTGAAGATATAAGCGGATTTTTTTCATGTTTAAGCGGCAAGGAGTTTGAAGGCTATGAAATACATATGGGGAAAAGCAAAGCAAACGGAAATGCGCTTTCAAGGCTTAGCGGCGGAAAATATGACGGGACGTTCGGCGGCAACGCGGCCGGCACATATGTTCACGGCGTATTTGACAGCACAGGCTGCGCGGAAGCCATAATCAACGCCATATGCATGAAAAAAGGCGTTAAGTACAATAAATCGGGATTTGATTTGAAGGCGTATAAAGAAAAGCAATATGATATTTTGGCCGATATGGTGAGAAACAGCATGGATATGGAAATGGTTTATAATATTATGGGGATTGAGAGGCGGTAGATTGATACACTTATACTTCGGAAACGGCAAAGGAAAAACAACCGCCGCCGTCGGAATGGCAGTTAGGGCGGCGGGAAACGGAAAAAACGTCGTATTCGTGCAGTTTATGAAAGGTGCGGACACAGGAGAGATAGGCATATTAAGGAATACGGACGGAATATCTGTTTTAAGGAGCACGGAAGATTTTGGATTTTTCAGCAGTATGGGAGAAGATGAGAAATTCAGGCTGAAGGAAATACATAACGGCCTTATTAGGGAGGGCGTTCGTATGGCGGCGGGGGAAAACGGTTTTTTGGTTCTTGATGAAATTACACACGCCGTAAATTTCGGCTTGATTGATGAAAACATTGTATTTGAAGCTTTGAAGCTTTCGGACGGCGGTACGGAAGTTGTGATGACAGGACGGGATCCCAATGGATTTATGTTGGAATGCGCCGATTATATATCGGAAATAAAAAAGGTTAAACATCCGTTTGATAAAGGCATAGGCGCAAGAAAGGGCGTGGAATTTTGAAAGACATTGAATTTTTTCTTCCGGAAGATATTGAACGTCGCAGTTTTGAGATAATAGAGAGCGAGCTTACGGCTGAAATTGATGAGGAAAAAAAGCCGATCGTCAAAAGGATAATACATGCCACGGCCGATTTTTCTTATGAAAAAAGCCTTAAATTTTCCGAAGGAGCGGTTGAAGCCGGAATTGACGCTATAAGAAACGGCTGCGGAATTATTACGGATACAAATATGGCTAAAGCCGGGATTAACAAAAAGGCGCTCGAAAAATTCGGAGGGGAAGTTTACTGCTTTATGGCTGACAGCGACGTTTCACAGGAGGCGGCAAAAAATGGCACAACAAGGGCCGCCGCCGCCGTTGACAAGTCCGCCGGGATTAAGGGGCCGCTTATATATGTTGTTGGGAACGCACCAACAGCGCTTATAAGACTCTATGAACATATAAAAAACGGAACGATTATGCCGGCTATGATTATAGGCATGCCTGTGGGCTTTGTAAATGTTGTGGAAAGCAAAGAACTTATTATGGAACTAAGTGTTCCTTATATAGTGGCCGAGGGAAGAAAGGGCGGCAGCAATGTTGCGGCGGCCGCTGTTAACGCGCTTATATATATGGCGGGCGGCAGATGAATAATTATATATAAAAAACTTATAGCTATGCATAAATACCTATTGCGTGTTATAAATCATAAAAAATATAAAAGCAAATTAATACAGGCGTTTTTCGGATATTTGCAAATTAAACCGAAAATATGACTTATGCAATAAAAAAGATTGCCGTTTTAACATAATTAGCTTGAAAAGATGCTGAAAATGATATATAATCTAATAATTACTTATTGTAATAAATTAAAACTTCAAAAATAATGACGGCAAATTTTAGTATTGGGAGGTATATTTATGAAAAAGAAACTCGTTGCCGTAGTTGCAGGCGTGCTTGCCGCAGCTATAGCTCTTTCAGGATGCTCGTCAGACGCTTCTTCAGACGCGTCGGGCGGTGGAACAACAAAAATCAAGCTTGCAACAGGAGGCACAAGCGGAACATATTATGCTTACGGCGGCGTTATCGCACAGGCCGTAACGGACGCTACGGGCATAAGCTTTGACGTACAGTCGACAGGCGCGTCGAAAGCAAATATCGGCTTAATCGCAGATGGGGAAGTCGATATGGCCATCGTACAAAACGACGTTATGGATTACGCTTATAACGGCACGGATCTCTTTGAAGGCGAAAAAACTGAAAATTTCCAGGCTATGGCGGCAATGTATGCCGAAGTGTGCCAGGTTGTCGCAAACCCTGACGCCGGTATTGAAACGATAGCCGACCTTAAAGGAAAGAGGGTATCTGTAGGCGATGCGGGCAGCGGCGTTGAATTTAATGCAAAACAAATACTTGAAGCATATGGGGTTACCTTTGATGACATTGAAGTTCAGAACCTTTCTTTCGGCGACTCCGCAAACGCTATGAAAGATAATAAAATAGACGCGTTCTTCTGTACTGCCGGCGCTCCTACAACGGCCGTTATGGAGCTTGCAAGCACAAACAACATTAAGATACTCAATGTTGACGGAGCGGAAGCGGAAGCGCTTATTGCAAAATATCCGTTCTATACATCCTACAATATTCCAAAGGAAAGCTACGGCACAGACGAACCTATACAGACTGTTGCGGTTAAGGCGACATTCATCGTAAATCCGGAACTTTCGGAAGAAACCGTTTACAACATTACAAAGGCTATATTTGAAGGAAAAGAAATTATTGCCGAAGGCCATGTAAAAGGCACTGAAATCGATCCGGCATATGCTGTTGAAGGCGTTTCCGTTCCTTTCCATCCGGGCGCAGAAAAATATTTTAAAGAAGTTGGAGCAATCCAATAAAAGTTTTGCTTAAACCCAGAATTTCAGCGGTAAATAAAGCCGCAGTGGCCTTATTCGCCATTGCGGCTATAATTCTTTTAATACTGTTTTGGCCCGGAAAAACAGTATTGCAGCTACTTGACGGCGACAGCGGAAAAATTTACGCACAATATGAGTCGGAGGAGGGCGCGACCTTTTCCGTTTCATTTATACACTCTGTTAATAAAAGCGCTGTCGAGGAAGGCTATTATATTAAGGGGACGGATATATATCTTGACACATGCCTTTATAGTGCGTTCGGCGCCGGGGTTGCAACCGAAATTGAAGAGGGTCAGACGCTGTCTTACACAGACGATGGAAAAATGCTTATTTCGGGATTTAACCGCGAAATGGATAACCTTTCGTATATAGTCGGCACAGTGAGCGATCATATACTTAAGATTAACGATATGGAAATAAGCTTAAGGGATTTGTGTGGGCGCAACAGCGTCGTCAAATTTAAGGCTGCAAAAAAAAGCCTGTTTTATTTATGGAGAAATAACATATAGGAGGCTAAGAGATGTCTGAAAAAGAAGGAAAAAAAATAAAGGAGAAAGTTAAGGAACAGCAGGAAAAATTTGAAAAAAGAAGCGATACGACGGAACATATTATACATGAAGACGAAGAAAGAATGAAAGAAGTTCTTGCGGAATTTGACCGTGAAAGCAATACAAGGCATTTTTCTGGAATACCGAGCTATCTTGTTAAATATATGCTTGTGGCTTTTTCGATTTTTTCTTTATGGATGAACGTTTTCAGTTCTCTGCCGGAGCAGATAAGGCGCGCGTCCTTTGTCGGTATCGTTATTTTTATGGCTTATATGCTTTATCCTATTAAAAAGGGAATGGCCAAGAGGGTAAACTATGTGCCATGGTATGATTTTGTGTTGGGCATAGTAGGGGCAGGATGTTTTTTCTATTATGTAGTGTTTTTCAAAGAAATTGTCGCAAGGGCCGGGCGCAGCACGACGCTTGAT